>JAYEJE010000197.1:0-8173 GCA_034660415.1 Methanobacteriota archaeon
CTACCGTTCTTCCTCGGCACTGGCGGAGAGAAAACGCTGAAATAGAACCATTCAGGGAAAATACCCTGCGGCATGCAGGTGGAGAACCCTATAAATATCCCCCACCGATACTTGCTCATCATCGTTTCATCGGCAGTTAGCACGATTTTAGGGCTTATTTTTCTTCCCGCGAAGGCGGTACCTGTGTTTTTCATTTTTATTCTTATTCCTTCGGAAGATCATCCGCGGCGCTTTCAACCCTTCTCAAATCGTACCCATAGCCTCCATAACTGAACTGCGCGTGACAATCCCTACAAGCGTATCGTCTTCCATTACAAGTAATCTCCCGATTCCCTCCTCTGTCATTTTCTCCACCGCCTTAATAACTCCATCTCCTGGACTGACACTGACTAAGCGTGTACTCATCCTTTCCTTAACACGAACGCTATTCCAGTCTTCTCTTTTCACGTGAAATAGATCTTTATAGGAAATAACGCCGGTTGTTTTGTTCTCTTTATTAACCACTGGATAGCCCAAATGGTGATATTCGCTTATCAAGGAAAATAACTGCTCAAGACTCGCATCTTCGGTAATCGTGATGACCTCTGGTTCCATAATAGTACCTATTGTAGTATCCCGAAGATGTGCGTTTAGAAGTTTTCTAAATTTTCTATTTAGTTCCATCATTCCTCTCCTATTTTTTATCTTTTCTTGTAAGCAGCACCAAAATCGCAGGCACCACTGTAAGCGCCGCAACCATACAAAACACCACACCCGTTGCCATCATCGTCCCCATATCTACCATCATCGGCAATTTACCGAGTGCAAGGGTTTTGAAGCCTATCATCGCCGCTATTGTCGTTATGGTCATTGGATAGAACACGTGGCTAATTGTATTTACCATTGCTTCCTCTCGGTTTCTGCAGGGAGCATTTTGATCAAACTTCCCTGAAGGTTGTTGCAACTCGTATCTAAACCGTTTTGTAACTTGAATGCCGAAATCTATCCCGATGCCCATTATCATCGCAAGCCCAGCAGATGTAGGGGGTGTTATCTTCATTCCCATCAAGACGAGCGTGCCAAATGCCCATACAACGCCAAAAACAATCGTTAGTAAAGCAATAAGGCTATATTTAATAGAGGCAAATATGATGATAAGGATGAGTAAGATAGCAGCAAAGCAGACAAGAGCTGTTTCCGACATCGTTGACTTAATGAGTTCTTGCATCGTTACCATTATCACGGGACTCGTTGTATCGCCCGTGACATCAACAGAGACACCTGGTGGTTTATCTATTTTCATCGCTTCTCTTAATCCCGCAACCACCTCTTCTTCATTTACATCCTCTAAGATGTTCAACCTTACTACGGTCATTGTATAGTCATCGTTAATATAATTGCTTATCCTTTGCTCCGCTATATTATCCTTCTTCAATAGTGACTTCACACTTCTTAAAGAACTCGGTATTCTACCGCCATTCAGTTCTTTTATAACATCTGCAGCACTTTCTGCACTCACCACACCGTAAACGAGTTTTGCTCGTTCAGAAAGCAAATCAACGTATCTCAGTACTTCCGGGTCTCGGACATCCCGTATCTCCTCTGATCTTGTATATCTCGGCTCTGTTTGCACTACGATTGTAGTCGTAGAGAAGCTACCCGCAAATTGGTCTGCTATTAGCTCGAACGTATTTATCACTTCTATATCTTCAGGAAGCCATTCCTTCTGCGATACTCCTGACGTTTCCATCAATGACGCGTGATAACCCGTGAAAAGGGTGAACATAAGCAATATAGCTAAAACAACGATTGCGTGATGCGATATAAACTTCGCATACTTCTCCAAAGGTCCTTTACCCCATTCCCCTATTTTATCTTTCATTTCTTATCCATTTTTGCAGTAATCCCGCTATTTTCTTCGCTTCTATACGCTCTTCAAAAACGATAAAACACGGATTTACTATAGCAGCAGCGATCCAGCAGTAGATTATACCCAGAGCGAGTGTCTGCCCCAGATGCTGGATCATTGGCATTGCGGAAAGCGTTAAAGCAAAGAAAGCAACAGTAGTCGTTGCCGCAGAGCCAAACGTTGAGGAGCCTATATTAGTTATCGCAATTTTTAACGATTCCGCAGAGGCATGCCTCTCTCGTTCTTCATAATACCTTGACACCATAAATATCCCGTACTCGACACCAAGACCGATGATAACAGCACCTACTATAACAGTACTGAGAGATATAGGAATTCCAAGCAAGCCCATAGTCCCGAAAGTCCATATAATAGCAAAAATTAACGGTAGGAATACGAGAAAACCCTTTGTTAACGACCGCTCCAGCAATGCCAGTAACATAAAAATGATAATCGCGGCTACAATAGTAGTGAAAACCATGTCCTCGCGCATCAACCTTATTAGTTCATTTATCAGCGGAGCCATACCAGTTATCTTATATTCCACACCCGCGGGTTTTGTGATTGTATCAACGTCTTTTTGTATCATATCCGTCACTGCCTTCACCTTCTCTTCGCTTAATCCTGCTATTGGGCTGGCATAGACCAGCATAATGCTAAAATCGTCATTAAAAAACCTTCCTGAATTATTAACAGAAGCTAACTTCTTCTTCACCCCGGCCATATCCTCTGGAACACCATGTTGAAAATGAGTGGCCACTGACTGAACTTTTTCAATAGATGATTCCGCTTCAAGCCGTTCATGTAGCTCAACTACCGATGCTATCACCTTTGGATCTCTCACATCACGGGGTATGTCTTTTGCGCCTGTTTCCCGATCTAAGCAAACGGCGATAATCATGAACTCTTCTCCTTTGAACTCACTCTCTATCATATCCTGTAAAGCGAAGACCGGCAAATCCTGCGGCATCTCCTTCGCTATATCGCCCTGAAACTGGAGTCCTGTCGCCCCATAGCCCAAAATCACCGTTATTAACAGCGACAGCACAATTATCTTCTTGTAATGCCGACATTGAAAAGCAGCCAATTTCGACAATGCACGCTCTATGCCTATCTTTTCTTTTAGCCCCATTCTATTTCTTCCTTCTCAAAAACAAAACCACGAATAGAGCAATTAAGACGAATATCGCTTCAAATCCAGGAACCGAAAAAGTTCCCACGCTGCCTGATGATACACTTATCGGAATCATTTTATCAAAGAGATATACATTGTCATCACCTAAGTCACGGTCTCCGGTGCATCTTATCTCTATGCCCTGTTGATATGCTTTCGGCGAGGCATCTTTATCCACATCGAATTTTAGAACGGCAGTCCATGCCTCATCCACCTTCAAATTACCCACGTAATCGCTCTTCACATCGAAATCAAAAGGTACTTCCGCTTCCCCTGTTGCCCTTACGCTAACAGATTCGGCCTTCTCTGAACCCACGTTCCTTATCCTCACATGCAATATTACGCCCGTGTCACTTGCACTTATGCTCGCAGGCTCCGTAGTGTAAGAAACGATCTCAAATTCCGGTTTCGGCTCCACCAATATCTCCAGCTCCCGCATCACCTCGTATTCTCTGCCACTCGTATCTTTATATTGTATCCGCAGCGGAATGCTATACACCTTCGAGTCTATATTTTCTGTAACGTCAACATGAAATATAGCCTCTTTCGAATCACCCGAGTTCAACCTGCCCATGTATGAACGGTCCGTGCCAGACCATGAAGGTTTAAACTCAGCACTATTACAAATCAATTTTGCTTCGACATCCTTCGCTGCTGCTTCTCCACTGTTTTCTATAAACGCTGTTATTTTAACATTCATATCTCCTAGTTTTACATCTGCTGGATCGGTACTGACATCCCCGATATTTATCATTCCTTCTCCTATTACGTTGAAATATACCCCTAATTCCGCTGATCTAGCCGTTACATCAACATCTCCCTTTTTGGGATCAAAATAGTATTCAGTCCATAAACAGCTCACGGGAATGGGATAGACGCCATTAGGTGCTTCTTCCTTCACGTGCATCGTGATTTCCACTTCCTTCGAGCACCATGAATTCAACGTGTTTATGTTGACTACCTTAGGTCCCACGGGTGATATGATTTCTGTACCTTGAAACGATAACCGGATATCGCTTGCATCTCTACCCCCTTTGTTCTTCACCGTCAGAACGACTTTACTTGTATCACCGGGACTGAACTCGGTAGGCTTTACATTTGTTATAGCAATAGAAGAAAAAGCCGCATCTACCGAAACTACTGGATATAGAGGAGAAAAGAGCAGCAATGCAAACACCATGCTCAGAGTGCAGAGCGGAATCAATTTTCTTCTCTTATTCTTATTCATATTCTCCACCTTTTATTACCTCCGTTATACCATAATAAGTCGTATCAAAATTTTTCTCGCTACTTCGCTCATCCTTTCATCACCATCGCCACATCTAAAAACATTCATTTTCATAGTATTTATATATGAAGTATTAAGTACATATATATGTATAATTATATTCATATGATATGGTTGAAATGAAAAGATCAGCTCATACAAAATTTGATGGCAAAATGCCAGAAAATGGTGGTGTGCCGATAGTTCTGACTGCATCAATGATTGAAATGAGCGATTTTAATCTTAACCCCTTTATCGCTTTTTCCGGTGGGTTTCCAAAATTCCTCGTACGAAAGAAGCTTTATCCGCCTGTTCCCTTCAACCCGGATGGCACCGCGAAGTTCGCACCTTATGGCTTGAGAAAAGTTGAATCATTGCTGATTGAAGAGTTTGGCGATGAAAATGTAGTTACAGTGTGTCCCACAACCCTCCACCGTTTTATCGGACCAAAAACAAAAATTGTTGGTATTTCTACAATGGACCCCCTCGGTATAGGTTTCGTTAGTAGAACGTACACCAGTATTTTCGGTATAAATGGGAAACCTGCAACGTTAGTAGAATTCGAAGATTTGCTCTCCAATCCCGCGCTCAGGAAATACAGGGCTAAAATTATTGTCGGTGGCTCAGGCGCTTGGCAAATTTCAAGCACAAATATGCAACACAAGCTCGGCATAGATACAATCGTAATCGGGCAGGCAGAGCATTCGCTTATACAACTCTTCAGAAAAGCTCTGAATGGTGAAAAACTTGATAGGGTAATCACAATGCAAATACCCGTGGATAAAGAAATCCCTATCATTAAAAAACCTTCTATCTATGGAACAGTTGAAATAACACGTGGTTGTGGTCGAGGATGTGCGTTCTGTTCGCCTACACTGCGCCAGCGATACTCCCTTCCCCTGAAGCATATTCTAAAAGAAGTTGAGCTGAATGCAAAAAGTGGAACACGAGCAATCCTTCTTCAGACCGATGACGTATTTCTATACAAATCAAAACCAAATTTCATTCCAAGCAGGGAAGCGATTGTTAAACTCATTCAGGATATAAATAAGATCGGAGGTGTTGATTACATACAGATTGCTCATGCATCACTTGCTCCCGTGGTTTACGATAGAAAAATTGTTGAGGAAATAGCTCCGATACTCGTTGAGAAGTCCTTATGGAGGTGCAACGGCAAACGTTGTGCTTCTATCGAAGTTGGAATAGAAACGGGCAGTGTACGATTAATGGAAAAGTATATGAAGGGGAAGATGCTACCTTATAAACCTGAACAATGGCAAGACATTGTTGTCCAATCGCTTGGGATTCTAAATGATAATGATGTTTATCCGTTAGCGACTTTAATTCTGGGTTTGCCGGGAGAGCAGGAAGAAGATATACTCGCTACTATCAATCTTCTCGACAGACTCAAAGGTGCTAAAATCCTTTATGTTCCGCTTCTCTTCACGTCAGAGGAAGAGTGTATCTTGAAAAGGCAAAAACATAAAGACCTTAAGAATCTTGACGAATTACACTGGGATATCCTTGCGAGATGCGGTCGCTATGATATAGACACCTGGAAACCGGAAATAAATAAAATTGTCATGGCCGGCAGTTTGTTATCATATCCGTACTATCGGTGGAAACATGGCAAAAAAATCTTTAAAGTAATCATGAATTTTTCGGGATTGGAAGAGGCGTTCGTGAATAGAAAAATAGGAATTGAGTGTCAACCACAATATTGCGTCTCTGGTTCTAATAAAGAAGTAGAGGGAAAATAACGAGCTAAACAAGGTGTTAACCCTGGTTTTAGTGAAATGTCCAAACGGTAAAGAAAAATTTGATGTGTCTAAATTTTTAAGAGTTTTATTAGTAAAGCCAAAGGGAAGAAAAGGCTTGGGTTTTGCAGCGGATGTAATTCCCCTAGGCTTAGAATACATCGCTGCATCAATAGAAAAGGAAGTTGACTATGTTCATATAATTGATATGGAATTTGAAAAGCACTCATTTCAACACTTTCTCGATTTCTTTCATCCTGATTTAGTTGGTATAACAATGTCAGCAACAGACCATACTGAAGGTTTGCATCTCGCTAAACTCGCTAAGGATAGAGGTATTACAACTGTACTCGGTGGTTATCATCCAACTGCAATACCAGACGAATTGCTTTCGCATCCACAAGTTGATATTATTGTCAGAGGCGAAGGCGAACTCACGATGAAAGAGCTTGTACAAAAAGGTTCTCCTGATGGAATTCCTGGAATTTCATTCAAAAAAGATGGGAAAATAATTCACAATCCTGATAGACCGCTAATAGAAAATTTAGATTCTCTACCATTTCCAGCAAGGCATCTCAGAAGATACAAATACAGGGATTATATGAACAACAAAGGCAAAGAATTAGAGGTGATTACAATGTCACGGGGTTGCTGGGGTAGATGTAGTTTTTGTTGTGAACCATATATGAGTAAGAGCCACATGCGTTTTCGGTCGCCTGAAAATATAATGAACGAATTGTTTGAAATTGTATCTTTTCATAAAGGAAAAACATTGCAAATTTTTGCAACTGATCCTCATTTCATAGGTGATTCTAAAAGAATAGATGACTTGTGCGATTTATTACAAAAACACAAATTGAACATAACATTTTCTGTTATGACAAGAGTTGATTCTATTGTTAGACATCCTGAGCTTGTTAAAAGAATGTGCGACAGCGGTATTCTTAGTTATGAATTAGGTTTTGAAAGCCCAAATCAAGAAGATCTTAATAATGTGAAGAAAGGTATAACCCTAGATATGCAAAGAAATGCTGTGAAAATATTAAGGGATAATGGTGCAGACGTATCAGGAACATTTGTTATAGGCTTACCAGGTCATGATGAAGAAGAGATAAAACAATTCCCAATATACGCTAAAAAAATCGGTTTGATGAATTGTGCATTTGGTATAGTAACACCGTTTCCAAAGACAGGATTTTATGAGAAGTTAGAAAAAGATAGTTTGATTTTTGAACGTGATTGGACAAAATACGATGAGATGCACTCCGTGTTTACGCTAAACCCTTTAACTCCAGAAAGATTGGAAGAGCTAGAAACTTACTGCACGACAAGATTTTGGACAATAAATACATTATTAGACCGAGCCAAAGTTTTACAAAAAAGGACAGGCAAGAAAACATCACTAAAAGATTTTATATGTGATATGATTGCAAAAGCAAAATTTGCCAGAAATGCTGGTTATGATATGATAAATGGGGAAATAGAAGATTATGTTAAAGTGGTTTTAGATGCGATTATAGACGCAGAAATGGAAGAAAACGGGAGAAAAATATCTATGCATGACGCTATAGAAATGTCAAGATTTTTGAAGATCCTGGGACCACAAGTTATTCAAATCGCTTTAAAATGTGACAATCAAATTGTAAGTTACGTTATAAAAACAACAAGTAAACAAGTAGTATTTATAAAAACCATTTCCGAGAAGCAAAACAATGCAACTATAGATATAAACATCGATTTGGACGAGGTAATCAATTCGTTTAACAGCTATTCACCACGTAACCGATTGAATTATATTTCTTTATTGAAACAAGCTCGAAATGTTAAAGGCATTATGAATACGCTTAGATTATGCTCCGCATTAACAATGGATTTGAGCTGTTCTTTTCTGAAAGATAAATTCACAGTGATTAAAAATGGTTTATATCAATAAAATTAGGGGAATCTGGGAAACCTATAAGCTTATACGAAAGCTTTCTTCCATAAATGGCTCAGATGTAAGCAAAACATTGTTAGACCGCGTAATGTATAATGTTGAAACTTTGCCTCCTTTAGGAAAAGAGTATTGGTGGTTCCTTTTCTTTGGT
>JAYEJE010000198.1:0-8100 GCA_034660415.1 Methanobacteriota archaeon
ATTCTTTTCCTATTTAAATAAAGGGTTTTATATTATCGACGCGCCGAATTTATCATTTTGATTCGGGGTTTGGTTTATGGATAGGCGTTGAAAAGGCTTTCTCTACCGAAGGCCTGTGGATGGCATTGTAAGTGCAGAAAGGGATTATACGGTGGTCGGGCGTGGCATAGTGGATGCCGCATCTCTTTACCCGTTCCAGGTCAAAATTATAGGTATCCATGAAGTGCATAGCGCCGATAAAAAGCGTTTTACGATGAAAGACCGCAAGAGAATCGCGATTGCCTACTCCCAATATGCTGGCGAGCAAACTGGTAGCATCAACACCTTCTGGCCCCTTATCCTTATCGACAAACTTCCTTAAGGAGACTATTAGCTTTGCTGCGGTTTTTAGTTTGCTTATTTTCGTGCCATCCAGCCCACCGGTAGATTCTTTTAAGAACTCCATGAAGCCCTCAACGTCCATGAATTCTGTTATTGGTATTAACTTCCCCTTTTCCACAAAGACATATGTCGCGGCACCGCAATGCGGATGCGCCGTGAGTTCTAGCTGAGGTTCGCCCTTCCAACCCTCCACGAAATATGAGATAGGGGCAACAAAAGGTACGGGATAAAAACTTTCACGCGGTATTTCGCCGTCTGTTTGCTCTTCCAGGAGATTTATGAAATCAGGAATAGTTATTCTGCCCTTCCTCCTCTCAGATTCATCTACTCTTCCCTCGAACGAGATGGGTTGTGCATTCATACCTTTTACAACATCCAGGTTCTTAGCTGCAAATCGCACCATGTCGCCTATTTGATCGTCATTCACACCTTTCATGAGCGTGGGTACAAGCACCACACTGCTCAATCCACCCCTCCGACAGCTCTCTATTGCCTTTAACTTCGTCTTTAACGCAGGTATGCCACGTAATATTTTATATGGCTCTTCTGTCACACCATCAAACTGTAAATAGACAGTATGCAACCCTGCTTCCGCTAAATCACGACAGAACTGTTCACTCTTCGCCATTGCTATCCCATTTGTCGCTACCTGAACCTGCGAGAAACCAAGATCTCGTGCCATTTTCACTATATCCACAAAACCGTCTCTTATCGTTGGCTCGCCACCTGCAAACTGCACCGCGGGGCAGGGTGGCACCTCACTCCGGAGCATTTTCATCATCTCCTCTAACTGTTCCATTGTCGGCTCGTAGAGGTAACCAGTGACAGCGGCATTTGCAAAGCAGGTCGGGCAGCGTTGGTTACACCTGTTCGTGAGGTCTATAAGAGCAAGCATTGTGGAGCTTTTATGCTCGGGGCAGAGACCGCAATCAAAAGGGCAGCCCTTGTCTGTCTTTGTGAGTGTGATTCCTGGTTTGCCATCATATCGCCACCTTGCGAATTTGCGATATAGCTCGGAATCCGACCAATATACATCATCGAATTCGCCATGCTTCTCACACTGCTTCTTTATCAGTATCTTACCTTCCTCTTCATACACTTCTGCTTCTATCACTCTGGAACATACAGGACATAGCGATTTCGTTTTCATCTTTATCCCTTTAGCAACCGTTTCATCCATATCCTATATCCTATGGCGTGATAACAATATATAATTAACTGAAATAAAACTGAGCAAAAGAAGCAGAAGAAGCGGAAATCAAAGAAATTTTTGGCGCTTTGCTTTGAAAGGTAAAGAAGAAATAAAATCCGTGTAAATCCGTGTAAATCCGCGTCCTAAACTAAATTAAATAGGTAGAGGTTATACTTTATCATACAACAAGAAGATGAAGAAAGACTTGCCAACCGCAATAGGAGTCGTAGAAGGTATAAAAAACGGATCGCTATCGTGTGAGGACTTACTATTAAAGATATATGAGCGTATAGAAAGGAGCAAGCTAAATTGCTATATCACGCTAAACAAAGATGCTGCTCTTGAAAAAGCGATAGAAGTAGATAAGCGGCGGAATGAAGAAGAGTATGGACGGAAGAAACTGCTTGGCGTGCCCATAGCCATCAAAGACAGCATCACTACAAAGGGTATTCAAACCACATGTGCCTCATATATTCTTACCGGTTATGTTCCACCCTACGATGCAATGGTAATAGAAGCGTTAAAGCAGGAAGGGGCGATAATCATAGGTAAAACGAACATGGACGAGTTCTGCATGGGGACGTCCACAGAAACAAGCTATTACGGACCAACGAGAAATCCACATGACCCCACCAGGGTCCCAGGTGGCTCTTCAGGCGGTAGTGCAGCGGCAGTAGCGGCCGGTGAAGCCGTTATAGCGCTCGGTTCTGATACCGGTGGCTCCATCAGATGTCCTGCATCATTCTGCGGCATTGTGGGCCTGAAGCCCACGTATGGTTTCGTCTCTAGGTACGGGCTTATAGCATATGCGAACTCGCTGGAGCAGATAGGCCCAATGGCATCAACTGTGACCGATACGGCATTGCTGTTAGAAGTTATTTCGGCCAAGGATGAGCGGGACAGCACACAGGTAAAGCTAGATAATAACGCATCTACGAATTACCGCTGCTCATGGCTAAACGGCGAAAGAAGCGACACGATAAAAGGCATGAAGATTGGGGTACCAAAAGAGTTTATCGAGGGCGTCTCTCCAGAAGTAGGAAAAGCGGTGTGGGACTCAGTGCATAAATTCGAGGCACTTGGTGCCACATATGAGGAGATAAGCATGCGGAACCTGAAATATGCGCTTGCTTCTTATTACATCCTTGCGATGTCCGAAGCGTCATCGAATCTCGCTCGGTTTGATGGGCTCAGATACGGACTCCGATCTGGTAAGGACGAGGACTGGCACTCTACTTTCTCGCGGATACGGGCCGAAGGATTTGGCGAGGAAGTAAAACGGCGAATCATTCTTGGCACTTATGCTCTCTCAGCAGGTTATTACGGTAAATATTATTTGAAGGCGTTGAAAGTGCGCACACTGATAAAAAACGAATTTGAAGATGCGTTGAAAACGCATGATATACTAGCGATGCCAACGATGCCCTTTGTCGCTTTTGAGCTAGGCGAAAGGATAAAAGACCCGCTTTCACTTTATCTCGCGGATGTTAATACGGTTTCAGTCAATCTGGCGGGAGTTCCTTCTATATCCATTCCCTGCGGGTCTTCAGAGGGGCTGCCAATAGGCCTGCAGCTCGTGGGTAAGTACTTCGATGAGGATGTGATATTGAAAGCGGCTTTGCTTTTATAACCACAAGATTACACTGATTTCCACGAGAAAGTTTTCTTTAAGAAAGAAAGCTTTACCAAAGAAACTGATTTTTGATAAAACTTTTTTCTAAAAAGTTTTGTGCCTCAAGCTTCTGAAAAGCTATGAACCTTTATACTGGGGCAATTCTCACAATGGGAACTTTTCTAGGCACTGGCAACTTCCACCTTAAAGACTTCGGTATATGCACGTGCTTGTTCTTGCGTGACCTCAAGAACCAGTTGAATTGCCTCTGTGATATTTTTCAGAGCCTCTTCTTTTGTATTGCCCTCGCTTATCGCAGCCGGGAGCTCAAGACATTGAGCAGTA
This sequence comes from Methanobacteriota archaeon, assembly GCA_034660415.1. Classification (GTDB taxonomy): domain Archaea; phylum Halobacteriota; class Syntropharchaeia; order Alkanophagales; family Methanospirareceae; genus Methanophaga. The sequence goes on from JAYEJE010000198.1 coordinate 3,531, forward strand.
TATCCCCCTTCATCTGATTCTTCGAGTTTTATTGTAAATTGCATTTTAGTTTGATAATTGGATTTGTAATTATTAAAACTATGGGTTATGGCGATTTATTCTAAAAAGCGAGTCACACTTAAGTACGAGGCCTGATAGTCCGAAAAAAAAAGTATGATGCGCTTTTACAAAAGATTTTTACTAACCGCAAACAAACAAATTAAACAATAAAATCAATTATTGACACAGATTAACACTAAAACTTTTTTAAAAAAAGTTTTATCAAAAAGCCAATTTCTTTGGTAAAGTTTTTAAAACTTTTTTAAAGAAAGGTTTGTGTATATCTGCGTCCTAAATTAAATATGTAAACGTTATAGTTTATACACAATGAAGAAGCTAAAAGAGCTGAATGCATTTATTATAACAAACGAAGTGCTAAAAGAAACACTGGAGAACATAGGCTGGAAGACGTTCATCTCTGAGATAAAACGCGGATTCGAACAAAGCGCTTTAGGGCAGGTAGTAGTGCCCGCGAAGGTGTATGTTGATACAGATGTGTCAGACATGAGATGTATGCCGGCGTATCTGCCGCGATATAGCCCCAAGTATTGCGGTGTTAAGATTGTTTCCGTTGCACCTGCGAACAAAAAGCTTGGTTTACCTACGGTACTGGGCGAATATCTACTTAGAGATGCCGAAACGCAGCAATTGGTGGCGATAATGCAGGCTGAGGAGATGACCGCATATAGAACCGGAGCTGCTACCGGTGTTGCTACCGAAGCATTATCGAGGTCTGATTCCAAAACACTCGGTATAATCGGGACAGGAAAACAAGCTTATTATCAGGCTAAGGCAATACTGACTGTGAGAGATTCTATTGACAGAATAAAGGTGTTTGATAGATCAGAACAACGAGCGAGAGATTTTAGCGTGAAATATGAACCTGAATTTGGTGTTGATATAGCGGTTGTCAATCTGGAAGATGCTGTGGATTCCGATATAGTTACAACGATAACGCCTGCAACTGAGCCGTTCATTTACTCTGAACAGATAAAGCAGGGGATGCATCTTAACGGTGTAGGTGCAGACTCGAAGACGAAAATCGAATTTGATCCTGAAGTGCTGAAAAAGTGCGGGATATTCATTGATGACTTTTCGCAGTGCGTGCATTCAGGCGAGCTATACAGGGGATTGGAGAAGGGAATAGTTGCAAAGGGGGATTTGATTTCTCTGGGTGATGTTTTGCTCGGTAAAGCAGAGGGTCGGACAAGCAAAGACGATATAACATTCTTCAAGTCCACGGGCGTTGCATTCCAAGATTTGATTACTGCTATTATCGTTTTTGAAGGAATGCAAGAGAACAAAACAAAATAAAATAAAATATTGACACAGATTAACACTAAAACTTTTTAGAAAAAAAAGTTTTATCAAAAGCCAATTTCTTTGGTAAAGTTTTTAAAACTTTTTTAAAGAAAGGTTTGTGTACATCTGTGTCCTAAATAAAATTTATTTATGGGTAGAAGTTATACTTTCTATATATACCATGCAAATTGAAATACTTGGTACAGAATCACTGGGCGTTCGTGGTCTGAGCTGTCTGGTAGAAGTAGGAGACCGGAAGATAGTCATTGACCCCGGGTTAGCATTGGGCTACAATCGTCATGGGCTGCTCCCGCACCCATTGCAGGTATATGTTGGCGAGTCAGTCCGTCAGAAGATCCTGATGGTGTTGAAAGACGCAACTGATGTCGTGTTCAGCCATTTTCACGGTGACCATGTCCCCTTAGTGGATGCAAATCCGTATCAGATGCCGGCGCAGACGGTAGCCGCCGTATTCCAGGCGCGTACACAAAAGCCCCGGTTCTGGGCTAAAGGCTCACGTGGCATTTCACAAAACATGTCGCACCGGTTGCGGTCGCTGCGTATTGCACTGGATAACGAGCTGCCAAATGCTGAGGAACAAAGCGATGGGCAACTATCTTTTTCCATCCCGGTCCCACATGGTCAGCGCGGTGAACACCTCGGCATGGTGATGATGACGAGGATAGAAGAAGGAGGTGAGGTATTTGTGCATGCGTCGGACATCCAACTGCTTGATGAAGCGACAGTGTCACGTATCATGTCCTGGCAGCCGACGATTGTGCTGGCTTCGGGCCCACCGCTGTACTTGCCACACATATCGCGTAAACAGCGTGCAATGGCATGGCAGAATGCGGTACGACTTGCTCACAACGTTGACACTCTAATACTTGACCATCATCTTATACGTTCTAGGGCCGGATGTCAGTGGCTGGATAAGGTTTCGTCCACGACTGAGCACCGAGTATGCTGCGCTGCTGATTTCATGGGACGGAATCGAACTCCGCTCGAAGCGTGGCGGCAGCGTCTATATGCCGAGATGCCTGTGCCTGAGGGATGGCATGAGGCCTATGCTCGTGGAGCAGTGGACACTGGACCATACAGGAATCGACTACGCAGAGTAGAAAAGTGGTGAAGTTGAACGGTATAGCGGATCTAAACGATATTTTACAGCTCTTTGATTCTTCTTATCCCGTCTCTTAGTTCTCTCCTATAAACATTCTTAATACTTCCATGAAAATCTAACTGTGAGATAAGAAAAGAGATCGGCTTGAATTGCGTAGTCGGTAAGCAAGCAACTTTCCGTTTGCCGCCTATATCGCGAGCTAAAGACGTTGTTATACCAATTACGCTGAAATACGGTAACCAATCCAGGACATTCACTTATACTATTCTGGCGGAAGAAGCGGTGCCCATAGCGTCTGTGGTTGCTGCGCAACTTGTGGTCCCGGAGTCTACGCCAGTGCCTGTGCCGGACAAAAGCGGCATACTGCTGGTTGTGTTGGGGGTTGCTGTTGTTCTGATCACGATAATTATCGGGATTTCGGTGTTTCAAATAAAGCGCTCCAATCCACGAGAAAAATAGAAAAGCTTTTATTATATGATTAACAAACTTACCCATATTGAAATACCTTACGCGCATAGCTGAATGTAAGAAGAAATGAGGAGTGTTTAATGGGCTTGACTGATAACGAGAAAAGGGACGCTGTTAAACGGATACAACAAGACAAGCCGCTGCCGGACAAGTACCGTTTTTTATTGTTTGATGATGACCGGGAAGTGGAGCTTCTCGGGACCGGTAAAACTGCCGAGCTTTTCAATGTGGTACTGCCATTTGCCATCCACACCACCCTCAATCGCATGATCGGCGTGCAGCGGCAATTAAATATGAAAATTATGGGGGTGAGCGTATGAGACGAGAGGTGGCGCTGAAAGTATTAAGGGGGCATAAGCAGGAGCTGAAGGAACGATATGGCATCACACGGCTTGGGATTTTTGGCTCAGTAGCAAGAGATGAAGCCGCTGACAACAGTGATGTGGACGTGATTGTTGAGATGGCACCCGATCTGTTTGGAAAGGTAAGCCTCAAAGAGGAACTAGAGATGATTCTCGGGGCAAAAGTTGATCTGGTGCGTTACTGGCGGCGTATGAATCACTACCTGAAAAGACGCATCGATAAGGAGGCATACTATGTATGATGTAACGTTGCTTCTGGAAAAGCTGGTACAGATTGATGATGCGTTAGCGAAAATCGAACGGCGGTTTGCCAACATTAGTTCGCCCGATGATTTCCTGGATAGTGATGAAGGGCTGGACATGCTGGATGGAATCGCAATGATGCTGATAGCCATCGGGGAAAACTTCAAAAAGATCGATAAAGAGACCGAAGGGAAAATGCTTGCAGAAAACTATCCGGATATCCACTGGTCTGGCATCAAAGGGGTACGTGACCTCCTCTCGCACCAGTACTTCAATATCGATGCCGAGGAGATTTTCTATATCTGTACGGATGATCTGCAGCCGTTGCGTAAGGCGGTACGGGGGATGATAAAGGAGTTGAAAAATGGCGATAAATCCTGAATTTCAAAACGATTTTTCATCTATATCCTCCGTTTTGTTTGCAGCCTTTGTCGCGAGCCAAAGACGTTGTTATACCGATTACGTTGAAATACGATAACCAATCCAGGACCTTCTCTTATACTATTCTGGCGGAAGAGGCAGCGCCAGCAGCGCCAGTGGTTGCTGCGCAACCTGTGGCGCCGGAGTCTACGCCGGTGCCCGTGTCGGGCAAGAGTGACTTAATAATGGTTGTGTTAGGGGCAGCCATTATTCTGATCACGGTAATTATCGGTATTTCTGTGTTTCAAAGAACAAAGCGCACGCAACAGTAAAAAACAAGAAAAACATATTTTGTGTGTTGTGACCGTTGTTATAGATGACAGAGTTGTGCCCTTTGATCCCTCGGTTCCGCTACTGACTATTCTATTCTGGGTCACTGCTACATTTGAAAGTTTTATTTGATAAAGTGTTAGTATAGTGTATGGAACTGATCTCAATTCTAAGTGCGCTAAGTGCGCCCATAGCAGCCATTACTTTATGTGTCGTAGTAGAGTAGGAGGAGGTCTTTCGACCTCCGTCCCCTCATCGAACCGTACGTACGGATTTCCCGTATACGGCTCTCCTTTGGCGTTGCCCCATTGCAGGGAGTGAGATTACCACTCAGGGTTCAAGA
>JAYEJE010000199.1:0-5497 GCA_034660415.1 Methanobacteriota archaeon
AAACGGGCTCATCCCCTTCTCAATACTGCTCACCAGTTCCATTGTTCAAGACGGACATGGAATGTTGCCTCTATTCTCTTACACGATAAAAGATTCGGTCTTGATAAAGTTATTCAATCTTCTATTTGCAATCGTAATTGGGTTGCCTCTATTCCTTTTAGGTGTCTGATAAAAGTGATGAAGCCGAAATGAACATAACTTTATATACTTAAATAAATTAGTAAGCAAAAAAGGAGGAAAAGAAAAATGGTCACATATATGATGTTGTCAAAACTTACGGCGGAGGGTAGAAAAGTAGTAAAATACCGTCCAGAGCGGATAAAAGAAGTAAACGAAGAGATAGAGAGAATGGGCGTGAAAATATTAAGTCAGTACGCTCTTTTCGGTCCTTACGACTTCGTGAACCTATTAGAAGCGGAAAGCGAGGAAGCCATTTTGAAAGTAGCTATTAAAAAGACCGCAGGGGGTAAACTGGAAGTAATAACACTGCCTGCGATTCCCATGGATAAGTTCATAGAGAGCATGAAGGAATAGCAATTTTTATATATGACAAAGAAGAGCAAATAAACATGCAGCAGTAAATGCTGAGGAGTGCTGTTCATGATGCGCGTGGAAATCAACCCAGGCATGGCGGAAGATGTGGAGAAATCGGCGACAAAAGGGTATAAGAATGACAAAGAGGGGAAGACAGTATCTATTCTTTCATCAAAGGGAGGAGTAGGGAAAACAACTATATGTGTTTCATTAATTGATTTTTTAGCTCAGAAAGGTTTCAGAATAACTGCTGTGGATGCAGATGTAAATGCTCCGAATCTTGCGAAATGGTTCGATAATATTTCAGACTGGGACAAAGAAGGAGATATTAAAATATTCCCCTTGCCTAACGTGTATAAAAAATGCAGGGATATAAAAATACTATGTGATGGAACGGAACTGCCTGTTGAGCTTGAAAAAAAAAGAGGTGATGTATATGTGAAAGAAAAATACACACCTTCCTTCGCTAATTATTCAATTGACTTAATTTCTGGCGACATTATGAAGGGAAAAACAGGTTCGGGTAAAGTTGTTGAGGGGGTGATTAAAACTTCAGATGATTTTGATTACGATTTTAGGGTTATGGATTCTGCTCCAGGAACAGGATATCCCGTCCTCACTTGTATAACAAACTCAGACTATGCAGTATTGGTTACCGAAGCGACATCATTGGGTTTTAAGGACTTAAAAAAATTGATTGGAATAGTTGAGAAGAAATGAGTTCCATACGGCGTAGTGACTAATATGGATACTGATCCAGAAATTGCCAATCAGATAAGAAGCTACGTTGGGGAGAATTATGTGAGCTCTTTGCCTTATGATGAAACAATTCCTTTAGCATTAAAGAAATCCGTACCTCCAACAAGGCTAAAAGGTCCGTCATCTAAAAAATTAAACGAGATATGCGAAAAAAAAAATTAGTAAGATAAGATAAAAAATTAATAAAATCTATAACATCCCATCTATCTTCGCACCACAATGTGGACATCTGGAATCTCGTATTTTATTCTCCAAAATCTGGAATCCATAGCGCCTGATTAGCAACTCTCCGCATTGGTAGCAGTAGGTATTCTCCCCGCCCTCACCCGGAACATTGCCCTCATACACGTATCTCAATCCTACATCCAGCCCAATTTCCCTCGCTTCACGTAAGGTAGTAACAGGTGTTGGAGGGAGATGAGTTAGCTTATATGTGGGATAGAACTGTGAGATATGCCAGGGTATGTCCACGCCCACACTTTTGATGAATTCGGCAATCCCTCTGAAATCCTCTTCAGAATCGTTCAACGTTGGTATAACCAGCGTGGTTACTTCAACCCAAACGCCCAGGCTTTTGTATAGCTTTATCGCATCCAGGACGGGCTGCAGGTGCCCACCGCAAATTTTTCGATACAGGTCCTCGGAACCCTTCAGGTCTACATTTACCGCGTCTAAATATGGGGCGAGAGTGCGTATAGCCTCCTCCGTGATATATCCGTTTGAAACAAAGACATTGCATATCCCTTCTTTACGCGCCAGTCTGGCGGTGTCATAAGCGAACTCGAAAAAGATGGTCGGTTCGGTATAAGTGTACGCGATGGTTTTACAACCGTATTGCCTGGCTGCCGCAACAATCTCTTCAGGAGATGCGTCTTCCCCTACTATCTGTTTCTCGCCTTCTTTTGGCATCTGAGAAATATGGAAGTTCTGGCAGTTCTTGCATCTGAAGTTACAGCCAACCGTAGCAATTGAGTATGCCTCAGAGCCAGGATGGAAATGAAAGAAGGGTTTCTTCTCTATTGGGTCAATACCACTTGCAACTACCTTACCGTAGACCAGGCTGTAGAGGACCCCGCCCCTGTTTTCCCGAACCCCGCATATCCCCCTCTTCGATTCGTTTATCTTGCAATGATGCGCACATAGGTGACATCTAACCGCGTTCTCTTCCAGTTTCTCGTAGAACATCGCCTCTTTCATTTTAACCTTTATTTATTATTATTTGAAAGATAAAAAGAGGGTGTAAAAATGGAAGAGGAAGAGTTAGGTATAGTAGTAAATGAGGACGCAACGGCAGAAGAAATCGCGCCGATAGCAAAAGCGGTGAATGACTTGTTTGTAATGCCAGTAGCAATGCGAAGCAGGAATAAAAATGGCGTTAGAGTGGAAAAGGGAGAAATCATAGACTTTGAATACACTGGTCCGGTATTAGAGCAAGTACTGAAGGAGAATCGAGCGATACGCACAAATCTCCTTAAGGGCAGATATGCTGGTGTACCGGTGGTTGTTGCTCCGATTAGAAATAGGAAAGGGGATGCGGTAGCAGCTTTGGGCATTTTTGACCTAGTTGGAACAGTAGATTTGGGAGCAATATTTGTTGACTACCCTCATGTCCTCGAACAAGTTAGGTCGTACCATAAAGCAGAGCGAGAATAGGATTATTGGCTGAATAAAGATGTTGTAGTATAAATGTTGATAGAATATATGCCTCAAATTACATTAATCATCATTTACATCTGTATCGGCCTTTTCGCGGGATTCATGAGTGGTATGTTTGGAATCGGCGGCGGTGCCGTTAGGATACCTTTACTTAATCTTGCCGGTTTGCCTTTACTCAGTGCTTTTGGAATTAACTTATTTATTGTGCCTTTCTCATCATTAGTGGGCGCAGTGAGCCAAAGGGGAAATATAGATAAAGAAATTACACTTTATTTAGTGGTTGGAGGTGTTTTTGGAGCTTTGATAGGCGCATTTCTCGCCGGTTTAATCCCGACATTTATTTTAGCTATTATTTTCTTTGCTCTTTCCATTTTAATAGTATTTGGGATATTCTTAGACCGAATTGTGCCAGCACTTGCTCACAGAATTAATTTCACTCATAGGGCTGTTTTTGCATCTTCATTTCTTCTGAGTTTTATAGCAGCTATACGAGGTGGAAGTGCTGGCTCGCTCTTCCCTGCTTTTTTAAAGGCCATAGGGTGCGACATCCATAAAGCGATTGCAACCTCCTTATGTGTAACGATTTTCACATGTATTGGTGCTGCAGCAATATTTTGGTCCCGGGGTGATATAATCTGGTGGCCCGCAATTTTTGCGCTCATTGGTTCAATGATAGGTGCAAGGCTTGGAAGTGCTGTCTCATTAAAAACAAAATCGATCTGGTTGGAAATAGGTCTTGGAATGTTAGTTGTGGCTCTTGCTCTTATTACAGTGTATAAGGCGTTATAAGTCACTCCTCAATTTTTTTTAAAAAAGTAGAAATGAAAATAACTTTATATACTTAAATTGTTAGGTAGAGGTCAAGAGGTAAAAAAAAGGTGCTGTTCATAACGTGCGTGAGAGTCAAATGAGGGTAAAATGGGGATTCCAGTCGTGGAGCAGGAGCGATGCACAGGGTGTAGAGAATGCTTCTGTGTTTGTGAACCAAACGCAATTGAAATCATGAATGAAAAAGCAAGAATAGATTATAACATGTGTTATGGTGATACTGAGAGATGCAGAGCTTGTATAGAGATATGCCCACAAGGTGCTATCATTGAAATGGAATAGTAGGATAAGGTAGAAAATGCAAACAGGAAATGAGAAGGAGAAACTAAGTTTATTGCTGGTGTACTGGATTGAGCATAACAAAGAGCATGAAAAGGATTTCAAGCGCTGGGCTGAGAAAGCCAAAGGGTTTTGTGAAATTGGCACCGATGTCTACGAAGCGATAATGGAAGCGGTCGAACACATGGAAGAAGTGAACGAATGCCTTTTTAATGCTTTTGAACGTATTAACAAGAAAAAATAAATTATGGACACAGATTAACGCAGATTAACACAGATGATTAGAATTAACACGGTTAAACAAAAATAAATCTGCGTAAATCAGTGTAAATCTGTGTCTTAAATAGAAGGAAGTTATACATTATATACAATAACAAAGATAAAAAGGATAGAAAATGAAAATCCTGACCTGTGGCAAAGGGGGCTGTGGAAAGAGTTCAGTAACAGCTCTGCTTGCAATAGAACTTGAAAAGAGAGGCTACAAAGTTATCGTAGTGGATAATGACGAATCAAACTTTGGACTGCATATTCAGCTTGGAATGAAACTTCCAAATGATTTCGCGTTACACTTCGGCGGTAAGAGGATGGTTGCAGAAAAGCTGTTGAAGTCCATGAAAGGGGAAGGGGAAAGATTCAGTGTTTTCAACGAAGGGATAAGAGCGAGTGACATCCCGGAGGATTACATGAGCAAAAAGGGCGGGTTAAATCTGATCGCGATAGGCAAGATTCGCGATTTCGGGGAAGGTTGTGCATGCCCATTTAATGCTTTATCCGCTGATTTCTTGCGCATGCTCGAGTTAAGTAAAGGGGAATTTGCGCTTGTTGATACCGATGCAGGAGTTGAGCACTTTGGGAGAGGTGTAGAAGCAGGTTGTGACCTCATTCTAATGGTCATTGACCCATCTCAGGAATCAATCCGGCTTGCCGAGAAGGTAAATAAAATCAGCGAGGGCGCGGGTAAACCGTTATATTATGTCTTGAACAAGACAGATGATGAAACGGCGAAGTTCCTTCTCGATTCGGTTGATCAAAGTAAGGTTGTATCAGTCATACCGGAAGATAAAAGGGTATTTAGAAATTGTTTAGTTGGTGAAGCGCTCAATTTTGAATTGAAAGGAATAATAGAGCTTGCCGATTTCTTGGAAAGGGTGAAGAGTTGAGGATATTCACACCTTTAGCCAGTGCTAAGCTTCTGCCCTTACGATTAAAAACAACAGCAGCGCTAAAAAAAGGTTGACTTGCCTTTGCTGCTGTCCCTACAAATTCGTAAGCCCTACCGCTTTCCTGCCTGCTTTTGATAGAATAAACTCGCTCAATTACGTACCTCCTTTCCAGCTTTCCTGCTCCATGTCTAAAAACGCCTGCAGTTCTTCCTGATTCATTATCGTTACATCCACCTCGACCTCCACGTCCAGCTTCTTTATTTGCTCAACCACACTAT
>JAYEJE010000199.1:5597-8052 GCA_034660415.1 Methanobacteriota archaeon
AATTACGTACCTCCTTTCCAGCTTTCCTGCTCCATGTCTAAAAACGCCTGCAGTTCTTCCTGATTCATTATCGTTACATCCACCTCGACCTCCACGTCCAGCTTCTTTATTTGCTCAACCACACTATTTACGAGATAATCCCTGACCTGTGTGGGAATACCGGGAAAGGGCAGCGCCATAGTAACCAAGACCTTGTTCCCCTTGACTGTTATTTCCTTGACTACCCCTAAGTCAACTAAGGTACGGTCAATCGCGGGATGCTTTATTTCTGCTACAACCTGGCGAATATCTTCTTCTGATTTTCCTTTAGCCATTACTGGTTGAGTTTGGAATAAAGGTGGGACACTTGGACAGACCTTTATGTTATTAACTATGCTTGATCATATATAACATTTTTTATTACGAATGCAATAGATTTTACCTCTTTCAAAGACCCATCATCCAACTCGATATTAATCTTAAGAAGCTTTGATTTGAGATCCAAAACACAAAATACGAACAAGTTGATCAGGTCTTTTGGCAATTTTATCTCATGCTTCAGAATGTCAATGAATCCGTATTCTTTATCACTGCCTTTATCGTTCTTTCGCCTCACAATCCGCAAAAAATAGATCTTGTCCGCTTTGAATTGTTCGACACACTTATTTTCCAGATTCGCGTCCTTGAAATCATCTATATACTTAATGTCCTTCTCTTTACGTTCCGGATTATTTGAAACTAACCGCGAATATTTCTCATAAGCGACGTTAAAATCCTTGATCTTGATGTCAATCTCCTGTTCATCGCTGAATTGCAGTTTATTCCAGAATTTCTTTGAAAAAACGCTGTTAAATCCTTCCACCTGCCCATTATTCCACGGGCTTCTCGGAGCTACGTACAAAGGATAAACGCCCAAATTAAGCAGGAAAAATGCAAGTTTGCCAATGTGCCTCTCGTGCGGCAAATTAGCCCCGAATGCAGAATCGTTGTCTATTTTCAATATTTCCGGGATGGGGTGCGTTTTCAAGATTTCTTTCAATGCCGTTATCGTCTCTTCAGCAGTCTGTCCCTCAATTCTTGTTACTATGCCCCTCTTTTCCGGGCGGATGTATTTGCAAGAGAGGAAATTAATTCTGTTGTCAGAGCCTTTGAGATACCTCGGACCAATAAAATCAATGCTCATCATGCTTTTGCCTAATTTGGTCAGCGTATATTCAGGATATTTCATGTATTTGCTCCGCCCCTTTCTCTTCTTTTCCGGGCTTTTCACCATTCCAGCCTCCTTCAACACACAGTCTACATAGGACTTTGAGACTTTTTCGCCCGTCTGCTTTTCATAATTTTTCTTTACCACCTTTGAACCGATAAAATAACTGTCTTCTTTCTCCAAGTCTTTTCTTATTTTTATAATTTGCGGTTTTGTTTCAGGCGTGTATTTTCTCGATTTGCCCTTTTCCCAGCCTCTGTTGTCGGTTGATATTTCGCTTTCATCCATCTGCACCCATTTACCCACGCTGTTTTTGCTTGCCAGTATATGACCTGCGATTTTGCGGTTACTCCAGCCTTTCTCGTGTAGTTCTTTTGCCTTCTTACGTTTAAATATTAATAACTTTTTGTTCATTTCAGACACGCCTTTCACATACAAGAGTGTCCCACTTCTATATTAAACTCAACCATTAATCATAAATAGCTCACCAATAGCAGCAGGGTCATTTACTGTGAAGGTAGTTTTTACTTGTCCGCCGGGACTTACTGTCTCACTCCAGGTATCCTGTGTAATATTGATTAAACTTTGCCCTGAAACAACTTCAACTGTTGCCTCTGCTTGACGACTGAATGACGTCCCGGATGGAGTTGTGCCGGTTGCTGAAGCATCAATTGAATAGTCACCAATTTGCTCTGTGTTAGTAAAGTAGTTGGCATAAACCCCGTCGTTTGCTGCAATATCTCCATGTCCTCCATCATCATATAGAGCTAATGATTCAGTTGAACCATCTGGCAGAGCAATATCTGCATTCACTGCTGCTCCTGTTATTGGCAATCCTCCTTCAGTAATGCTGGCGATTGTTTTAATTACTTCGCCTTGGTTATACTGATCCTTATCTGTTGTCAGAGACATAAATAAGGGGGATATTACTTTTACAGTTGCGGTAAATTCTTCTCCTTCTGGAGGAATATCAACGCCAGTAACGTCCATTATCCATTCGCCAGGATCAGGGTCGGTTACTCGATAGAACTCATAGGTTGCCTCTTCAACATATTCTATCTTCGGGTCTGTTGCAGCTACCTCGGGATCTATTTTAGTACCATCTGGTTTATATAGCACTAAGTCAAGATCACTTCCGCCCCAGCTTATACTGAAAATTGCTTCAGCCGCAGGATTTTCAATTGGAACAAATATTTGTATAATCTGATTTAGGAAAATTATAGCCTTTCTTTTTAAAATCGTCTGCCAGCCGACCACTTTTCCAACAAT
>JAYEJE010000200.1:0-32285 GCA_034660415.1 Methanobacteriota archaeon
CCTGATTATTAAGTTTTTACGGGTCGAATCAAAATTAAAAAATTAATACACTACTTTAAATCTGTGTTAATCAGCGTTAATCTGTGTCTTAAAAATCCTTGAAAAATGATACAGTTCTGGTAAATTATTATTTGTGAGTTCCCTTAATCTGTGTCAATGATTAATTTTAGTTTGTTCTCCATTTTGTTTGCCAGCATATTAATGTATCTAATGTCAGTCTTAATGATATTGTTATCCATAGCGCAATATAGCAGCAACGCCACCAAAAGCTCGCTTTAACTGCGCACCTTCCTCAAACTCAGTCGAAATTAGTTCCACCTCTGACCCTATCACCTCAGCCATCTCCACCAACTCGTGCACAAGCTCCTTATCTAGCTCTTCTGAGACCAAAAGCGTATCCACCGCACCCTGTTCCAATTTCCGCCGCACTTCTCGTTCCCCGTATGCAACCAGAGTATCCTTATTAACCAATAGTTTCATGAGCTTGGTCATCAGCTTCCTCTCACGCACCAAATCCAACCCCTCTAATACCTCTTCCGCTTTGTCTACGAGTTCATAAAGTCCCGATTCATCCGTATAGGCGACATCAAAAATACCAAGAATCTTATCTTGTAACTCATAATGCAGGAAAGACCCCTTTAAAAATTCCTCCTTCGTCGGGCTGGGACCACCAATCAAAATGCCTTTCAGGTCCATATGAAGCAATGCCTGTGTTGTATGTTCGCCTATTCGCTTATAAAAATCACCGATTGCTATTAGCCGCAGCCGCTGGAATCTCGGTGCCGACTGCCCACCTTTTCTCATCTTTCCTGGAACTGCGGAGGTTATGTGCTTCAGCGACTCTATCACCTTCCCATTCAATAGACCGATAGTTGCCTCTCGTTTGTCAAGCACAATCAAGCCGTATTTCTCGTGCTCGTCCACTAGATCTTCCAGCGGCTCGAGGAAGAAGCTCGAATCACAATGGTAGATATAGGAATGTATCTTCGCTGGCGGCTCCACAATGAATGTCTCTATATCTGTCCTGTCCCCTACCTTCGCTACGGCGCCGCAGAAAATAACCAACCCGTTCTCATCCACACGCACGTACCGCAGCTTTGCTAATATGGAATCCAGAGAGCTTTGAACGTTAGTACGAGTTGTTTTACTCTTTATGTTCATCGCCTGTCCGTACTCCGAACGGAGCTGAGAAGTAACATCTGAGATCTGTTTATCCTGCGGGATGTAAACAGAAACGAGCTCGGTACCTCGCCCGGTCTTTTCCCTCAGTTCTTCCAACATCTTCCTGAATTCATATTTCTTTATCTGGTCCATATCATTCGCCCAACACAGTATTTAGTTTAGTTTAGGTAACATTTATAAAATAAAATCCTAAAGGTTATATGCCGAAAACCGTCCCCAAGAGAGGCAGTTTTATTGCGGCAACCGGGGCTCGAACCCGGGTTACAGGCTTGGGAAGCCTATGTCCTACCACTAGACTATTGCCGCCCGGTATTTCCGCCCAAACTCTTCAAACTCGGAAGCAAGAGAAGTGGCTGCAGATTCTACTGCTTCTAAAGCATCGCCCTTTTTCATCTTTACATACAATATGGAATTGCCCAGCAGCGAATGTGTCATGCTATTGGTTGCCAGGTCTACATTTTCATTCTCCAGGAGCTTGGAAGTCAGCGGCGCTAAAAGTGTATTTTCCTCCCCTTCTATCTCTAGCCGCAGTTCATTCTCATTCCTCTCCACTACCTTTATCTTTATGTCTCCCTCTTCCATGCTCAGATCACCCCTTAGTTTAGTTTTGTTTAGTATGATAGCTATAATAATCCCTTACCATAATCCTCTGATAGCTTCCTTACTTCTACCCTCTTGCACTTATCACACGTCAGCGTATTCCCTTTCCTCTTCAAATCGCCTTTGCATTTCCCGCATATCGCTTTTATCACGCCCAAATCATTCCCCTCCGTGCTAAGTCTTAATGCCTTTGCGTCCAGCACTTTCGCCTTCACCAGATCCAGATAACCAAACTCACGCTGCAATTCTGACACATACCCGCTCTTTATATTCGATATATGGATAATACCCTGCGTAGATGCGGCAACTTCTCGATCTCCTTTACCCTCCACCCGCGCTATATTCACGACAGCAACAGCTTCTCTCAAATCTTCTATCCTGCCTATAACCACATCTCCTTCTTCTGGCACTGGTGGCGTCCCTACCTTTGGCAGGACATCTATAACTCTCTTATCACTTATGCTAATCTCTCCGGTCACGGAGGCATAGATATTCCCTGTTTCATTATACACGCCCATCCCAGGCGTAAATTCCTCAGAAGTACCCAGGAAATCCCCAGGAACTACAATCCCTTCTTCTTTCTCCATTACTTCCTTTCCTTCTTTTCACTCCCCTTAACAATTTATTTTATATAATATAATTAATATTTCTTTGGTAAAGTTTTTAAAACTTTTTGAAAGGAAGGTTTTTTTATGCGTGTGATAGGAATAGACCCAGGAACTGCTCGCACTGGATGGGGTGTTGTCGAGTTAAACAACGGGCGATTGAAACCAATTGATTTTGGTTATGTGAAGACAACCCCCGCGCAATCGAATGCGGAGCGATTAAAAAAGATCTATTATGATCTGCTCGCAGTGATAAAGGACGTGACTCCAGATGTTATGGCGATAGAGATGATTTTCTTCAATACCAACGTGAAGACGGCGTTAAGTGTTGGTCAGGCACGAGGAGTTTGTCTCTTAGCTGCTGCGATCTCCGACATACCGGCATATGAATATAACACCTCCGAAGTAAAGAGCATTATAACCGGATATGGCAGGGCAACGAAGAGCGAAGTCGCCACCAGTGTAATGACGAATCTCAAATTAGCGGAAATGCCAAAGCCCGATGATGTCACGGATGCCCTCGCTATCGCAGCCACCCACATTATTCTAAATTCTGATCTACAGATTCAACATTAACGTATAAGCGACAAACCAGCAGAAGAGAGTCATAAAAGCGAGGTAAATCCAGTCTTTTACACCTTCCATGGGTATATGCAAGGACCGATAGACAAACTTCTGCACAAATATCATGATGACTGCAATAATCAAACCATCCGTTGATACGGGATCTTTTATCAAAATAGAGGATAAGATGCCAGCAAGAATACCGAATGCGACTGGTATCAACGTCTTTTTTAAGCCTTCCTCATATTCTGCCCTTTTCTTATCCCGCTCTTTATCCTTGTTCTCCATCTGCTACTAGTCTCATTTATTATATCTGCTATTTAAGTATTCGGTATTTGTTTGGCAATCAATTAAGATTTCTTTAATCGTTTTTATATGCTCAACTGCAACCCCACCTACATCTAAAGGTGCTTTATTCTCTATATCAGCATTTATCAACGCCTGATCGTGAGGAATAATCGCCAACAATGGTATGTCCATCTCATTTAATTTGGTTTCTATCATTTTTACCATCTCTGAATCGGTAACCTTGTTCATCACCGCCGCCACATTTTTTATCCCTATATCCATTCCGAGCGTCTTTATTCTACCGACTGTCTCTACCGACCTCATCCCGGGCTCGACCACGGCAAGCAGTAAGTCAACCCCTTTTGCCGTTCCCCGGCCCAAATGCTCTATCCCCGCTTCCATATCCATTATAACAGTGTTCCCCTTGAACAGGATATGTCGCAGTAAAGAGCGAAGGAACGCATTTTCCGGGCATGTGCAGCCCGACCCGCCTTTTTCTATCGTTCCCATTACCAGCAATGTCACACCATCGGGTCCTTCTGCCCCGTATCTTCTGATTACATCATCCACTTTGGGATTTAATTTGTAGATCCCCGTCCCGGAATAAGCGTTAGTCCGCTCGAAAATCAAGTCCTTTAGCTCGGACACGGGCTTAGGGTTATCCTGTATGCCCAATACAAATTTCAAGTTCATTGATGGATCAGCATCCACTGCTATTACACTGTGCCCATCCCTTGCAAGGAGCCGAGCGAGCGTGCCCGCAATAGTTGTTTTCCCCACACCGCCCTTTCCAGCAACTGCTATTTTCAGCTTCTCTTTATCGCCCGTCAATTCTAAACGCTTAAAACAGGTTTAAACTCCTTAATTTTGTCAGCAATATCTCTACGGACTTTTCACAATCGTCTAACGTCTTCCCACCTGTTATAACCAGCTTGCCCGAGCTGAAAATCAATATGGCACTCTTGGGATCGGTTATACGATAAACTAATCCGGGAAAAACTTCGGGCTCATATTCCATGCCTTCAAGCTCTAACCCCATCACAATAGCTCCGAGATTAAGTTCTTTTCCAAGATCGGCAGAAGCCACGATATTTTGCACTTTGAATTCGGGATGCTCTTCCACCTCTATACCTATGCCTCTGAGGTCAGTAGAAAGCTTATCCATCACCACACGCACACCTTCTTTGGTTTTCGCTCCCGTGCATACTACTTTCCCAGAACGAAAGATAAGAAAAGCTGATTTGGGCTCTTTTGTCCTATACACAAGACCGGGGAACTTTTTTTTCGTGAACATCGCTTCCTCTAACTGAGATTCAACATATTCCAGGTCCAGGCTCTCAGTAATCCTTGCATTCGCCACTACATTCTCTATTTTTATATCTACTTCTGACATGTATCCTTAATCTCCCAATATTATAATATATAAAACTATACTATTGCCGTGCTATAAAAAGAAATGTATATTAGGTATATTTTTAAACCTGAGATAGACTATAAGATTAAGAGGGCTTGCATAGATCATGAAGAAGAGAGTAAAAAGGATACGCGGAACAAGAACCTGCGGCGGTGGCTCACATAAGAAACGAAGAGGGAGCGGGAGTAGGGGTGGTGTCGGTAACGCTGGAGCGCACTCACACCATGTCGTACGATCGTTGAAGATGGGGATAATAAAAGGGATGCATATCTCGCATCAGCATAACTGCCATGACGAAAAGGCACTTAATATCGGCAATTTAGAAGAGATGCTAGAAGAACTGATAAGAGAAGGGAAAGCGGAAGAGAAAGCAGATGGTATTTATCTCGATGTCACTGAGCTAGGTATAGAAAAGATTCTGGGCAAGGGAAAAGTAACGAAGAAGCTGATGCTCACAGCGAATGCCGTTACCGAAACGGCGAAGGGGAAGATAGAAAGTGCTGGTGGCACGGTGAGTATTATTTAGATGAGTGCGATAAACTTCAGAGATGCCGTATCGTCGATTTTAGGTAAATTCCCCATGGTTGAACGTCCCGAGTGGCACGTTCATTTTAAAACTAAGTTAGCCTGGACGGTGGGCATACTCGTTCTCTTTTTTGCCCTTGGTAATATCCCTCTATTTGGGCTATCTC
Organism: Methanobacteriota archaeon; assembly: GCA_034660415.1. GTDB lineage: Archaea > Halobacteriota > Syntropharchaeia > Alkanophagales > Methanospirareceae > Methanophaga. Next base: position 5,346 of record JAYEJE010000200.1, read on the forward strand.
CGGAGTCAATGGATCTTTTCGGGCAATGGCGTGCTATATTCGCAGGAGAGCGATTCTCGCTAACTGCTCTTGGTATTATGCCGATTGTTGATGCTTCTATTGTCTTACAACTCTTAGTCGGCGCCGGGATAGTAAAGTTGAACTTAAGCGACCCAAAAGATCAGGCGTTTTATCAGAACATACAGAAACTGCTCGTTTTGGTCTTTGCTGCTTTTATTAGTCTGACGTACGTTGTAGGCTTTTATATGCCGGACCCGGCAGTAGCAGCGCAGCTTGGCGTATCTCTACGTTTCATTTCTTTCTTACTGTTTATTCAGGTCTTCGTTGGTGGGATGCTGATATACTTCATGGATGAGGTGGTCTCAAAATGGGGTATAGGATCTGGTGTTTCGCTATTCATCCTCGCAGGTGTCTCGCAGCAGGTAATTACCGGCCTTATAAGTTGGATTCCTGATCAAAGCGGATGGGCTGTGGGCGTAATACCAAGATGGATAGAAATAGTGCAGCAAGTACCGGGGTACGAGATACTGGAAGGCGGAATAACTTTCCTCTTCCAAAATCACATGATAGCGCTTATATCCACTATTGCGGTATTTTTCACCGTTGTTTATCTTGAGAGCACTCGATTAGAGATACCGTTAGCACATGCGGTAGCAAGAGGTGCACGGGGCAAATTCCCTATTAAGCTGTTGTATGCGAGTGTGCTGCCGATGATTCTTGTAAGAGCGTTACAGGCGACCATACAGGGTTTTGGAAGAATGCTTTATTCTCAGGGAATTACTATTTTTGGGACGTTTGAAGGGAACAATGCGGTTTCAGGCTTGATGTATTATCTTAGCCCAATATATAGCCCCTGGGATTGGTACCCTGCACTTGTGCTTCCGGGTATTGAAGGCTGGCAAATTGCCATAAGATTGAGTCTTGACTTTGCTTTTATGATCATAGGAGGCGCGATATTTGCCCTGTTCTGGATAAATACAACAGGAATGGGTGCTAAAGATGTGGCAGCGCAGATACATAACTCAGGGCTACAAATACCCGGGCATCGCAGGACCGTGGCAACGATAGAACGAATGATGGAGGGCTACATCCCGAAAATAGCGCTAATGGGTGGCGCTATTCTGGGCGTGTTGTGCGTGGTTTCAAGTATGTTCGGCACACTTGGGCAGGCGTCAGGGACTGGTTTACTTCTGGCGGTGAGCATTGCCTACCGGCTTTATGAAGATGTGGCATCTGAGCAGATGATGGAGATGTACCCGACGATGAGGCGATTCTTCGGCGGCGAATGACGAAGATGAAATGAGCGTAAAAGCGGTAGGGGATGCGTTAGCATCTCTTTTAGCTAACATCCCTATGGTCGAACGCCCGAAAAGGCATGTTCCACTCAAGACAAAACTAGTATTTACTATCGCTATCCTCGTTCTCTATTTTGCTCTGAGTAATATTCCTCTCTTTGGATTATCGCCATGTTCGCTGGACCTCTTCGGCAGATGGCAAGCTATCTTCGCAGGTCAAAGATTCTCGCTGACCGCTCTAGGGGTTATGCCAATTATAGATGCCGCGATTATCCTGCAGATCTTAGCGGGTCCAAAGATAATGAAACTCGACTTAACAAAGCCAAAGGATAGGGCATTTTATTTGAACATGCAGAAACTGCTCGTTTTCTGCTTTGCTGTTTTCATAAGCTTTACATATGTTACGGGCTTTTATATGCCCGATCAGGGAATAGCATCACAACTTGGAGTACCATTGCAGGTTATCTCGTTCTTACTCTTCTTGCAGGTCTTCGTAGTCGGTATGCTGATATACTATATGGATGAGGTGGTATCGCGTTGGGGAATAGGTTCTGGTGTGGGCCTTTTTATTATTGCAGGCGTTACGCAACAATTAATTTCCGGATTTATATCCTGGGTCCCAGACAGAAGCGGCTTTGCTGTGGGTGTGATTCCAAGAGGGATAGAAATAGTGCAGCAAGTACCGGCATACGAGATATGGGAAGGTGGAATAGTTTTCCTTTTCCAGCAGCACTTAATAGCGCTTATAACAACTATCGCTCTCTTCTTCCTCTTGATCTACCTGTGGAGCGCTCGCATAGAGCTAAAAATAGCCAGTTTGTATTCAGGAAGGAAACGCGGTAGGATTAGATTTCCCGTTAAGTTTGTGCACTTCTCATATGCGATGATTATTCCTGCGGTATTATTGAATTTGGGAGGGCTATTGCTAACGAGCATACAGGGCATTGGTCGGATGCTTTATTCTCAGGGTATTACTATTTTTGGGACCTATGAAGGGAACAATGCGGTGTCAGGCTTGATGTATTATCTTAGCCCAATTTATAGCCCCTGGGATTGGTACCCTGCACTTGTGCTTCCGGGCATTGAAGGCTGGCAAATTGCGATAAGAGTTGCCGCCGAGATCTCAATAATGGTCGCAGGTGCAATGATAACCGCCCTATTATGGCTAAAATTGACGCCTGGATTGGAAAACATGGACATAAGAATAATGATCCGTAAATCAGGTCGTCCAATTTACCGTTATAGTAGGAGTATAAAAGCGATACGGAGGGCGGTGGATAAGCGCATATTAAAGATTGCAATGCTGGGTTGTGCAGTTTTAGGTGCTTTGATTGTGATTGCGAATATGTTTGGCACTCTTGGTGGAGTAAGTGCAGCATATCTCATTATGGCTGTGAGCATTGTTTATGGTGTTTATGAAGAGATGATGTGAGATATTTCACCTTTTCAACTCTTCTGCAACCATCTTAGCGATGCTTATCGCGCTAAAAGCGGATTCTATTGTATCCGTTGCGATTATCTCTTTGACTCCTGCTTTAAACATTCGTAGAGTCGCATTTTGCACAAAAAGGCCATGTATGCACGTAACATGAATGTCCGCTGCGCCCTGCGCTTTTAGCATAGTGGCAGCTTCTGCTATTGTGCCGCCGGTAGAGATGATATCATCTACGATGACAACATTCCTTTCTTCCACGCTCAACGCTCTCGGTGTTATTTCCACTTCCTCGCCGCTTATCCGCCGCTTATCCAGCACATCGTAATCGAAGCTATGAGGTGCGGCAACTGCTTTCGCTAACTCACTCGCTCCGGCGTCTGGTCCGATTATCACCGGACGAGTTATTTCCTTCTTCGCTATGTAATCACCAATTGAGAGAGATGCATCCAGATCCTTTGTATCTTTATCGAAATACTGCAATATGGCGTTATTATGCACATTAACTACATAAATCCTCTTTATAGTATCAAGACACAAGCACCTTGCAACAGCCCTTGCACTTATCGCCTCGCCGGGTTTAAACTTCTTATCCTGTCTTCCATACCCTAGATACGGTATAACTACGGTTGTTTCATGCGCTTCTTCTACCGCATCTATCAATTGTAGCAAGCATATCAGGTCGGAATCTGTTATGATACTCTGGACGATGGTTACTTCTTCATCTTTTATGTCGTCTAATACTCGCGTGTATAGTTCGCCGTCTGGGAACCGCTTGAACTCGCATAACGAGACGTTACCGCCCAGTTCCGTTGCTATTCTCGCAGCCAGGAGCTGTGACGATATTCCGGGTATTATTTTCATCTTCTCTCTCTCACCCACATTAGCCAGTGATTAACTTTTATACATTAACTTGAGTCGTCAACTAAAAAAATCAAATATATGCGATCAAAGAGAAATAGAAGAAAAGGAAATGAAATACATCACCTTCTCCAAGAACATTTTCATACCTGTGACGAACGTATGCAGGAATGCATGTGATTATTGCGTGTTTAAAGCACGCAGCCTCGAAGAGGCTTACGTAATAGACAAGAAACAATTTTTAGAGATTATAACTAATAAAGGATCAGCGGCAGAAGCTCTTTTCACAGCAGGTGAAACGCCAGAACTCGCGAATTTATCACACTTCTTCATAGATCGCCTTAGCAGCTCGGGATGTTCTTCTCTTATTGGATACACGAAAGAGCTGTGCAAACTCGCGATAAAACGCGGATTACTACCACATTGTAATTTGGGTGTGCTAAGTAGAGCGGAATTAAAGGAACTACAACCAGTGAATGCGTCTATGGGCTTGATGCTTGAAACCACTGCAGAACTCGAAGCGCATAAGAACTCGCCGGGTAAAGATCCAAAGCTGAGATTGGAGATGATAGAAGAGGCTGGTAGGCTCAAGATACCTTTCACTACGGGTATATTAGTGGGTATAGGCGAAGAAAAAGGCGACCATATTCGCGCTTTAGAAGCTATAAAATCGGTACATGAGATGTATGGGCACATACAGGAGGTTATTGTCCAGCCTTTCTTCCCTAAACCGTTCACGCCAATGGAAAACAAAAAGCCACCGAGTTTCGAGGAGCTGAAGGACGTTGTCCATGCAGCGAAAGAGATACTGCCGAATGAGATAGCGATACAGGTCCCGCCGAATTTGACTTCGCCTACGGAATTGATAGAACTGGGTGCATCGGACCTCGGCGGGATAGCGGAGAAGACCATAGACTATATAAATCCCGAATCATCATGGCCACGAGAGGACGAACTCAGGAGAAGAGTTGCACCATATGAATTACGGGAACGGTTGCCCATCTATCCCAGGTATATCAAAAAGGGCTGGTATAGCGAGGAGATAAGGCCTTTGATAGAGCGATACGCAGATGAAGAGGGGTTGAAGAAGCGAGATGGATTTTGACGCTGGATCTTTTGTCTTTGATGAAAGGAAGTTGTATAACAAAATTAGTTAGGAAAATTTATAAATACTAACGGTTGAGTTTGATATAGAAGTGGGACACTCTTGCATGTGAAAGGAGTGTCTGAAATGAACAAAAAGTTATTAATATTTAAACGTAAGAAGGCAAAAGAACTACACGAGAAAGGCAGGAGTAACCGCGAAATAGCACGTCAGCTACTGGCGAGCAAAAACAGTGTGGGTAAATGGGTGCAGATGGATGAAGGCGAAATATCAAGCGACAACAGAGGCTGGGAAAAGGGGAAATCGAGAAAATACACGCCTGAAACAAAACAGCAAATTATAAAAATAAGAAAAGACTTGGAGAAAGAAGACAGTTATTTTATCGGTTCAAAGGTGGTAAAGAAAAATTATGAAAAGCAGACGGGCGAAAAAGTCTCAAAGTCATATGTAGACGGTGTGTTGAAGGAGGCGGGAATGGTGAAAAGCCCGGAAAAGAAGAGAAAGGGGCGGAGCAAATACATGAAATATCCTGAACATACGCTGACCAAATTAGGCAAAACCATGATGAGCATTGATTTTATCGGTCCGAGGTATCTCAAAGGCTCTGACAACAGAATTAATTTTCTCGCATGCGAATACATCCGCCCGGAAAAAAGGGGCATAGTAAAAAGAATTGAGGGACAGACTACTGAAGAGACAATAACGGCATTGAAAGAGATCTGGAAGACGCACACCATTCCGAAAATATTGAAAATAGACAATGATTCCGCATTCGGGGCTAATTTGTCGCACGATAGGCACATTGGCAAACTTGCATTTTTCCTGCTTAATCTGGGTGTTTATCCTTTGTACGTAGCTCCGAGAAGCCCGTGGAATAACGGGGAGGTGGAAGGATTTAACAGCGTCTTTTCAAAGAAATTCTGGAATAAACTGCAATTCAGCGATGAACAGGAGATTGACGTCAAGATCAAGGATTTTAACGTCGCTTATGAGAAATATTCGCGGTTAGTTTCAAATAATCCGGAACTCAAAGAGAAGGACATTAAGTATATAGACGATTTCAAGGACGTGAATCTAGAAAATAAGTATGTCGAACATTTCAAGGCGGACAAAATCTATTTTTTACGGATTGTGAGGCGAAAAAGCGATAAGGGCAGCGATAAAGAATACGGATTCATTGACATTCTGAAGCATGAGATAAAAATACCAAAAGACTTGATCAACTTGTTCGTATTTTGTGTGTTGGATCTTAAATTAAAGCTTCTTAAGATTAATATCGAGCTGGATGATGGGTCTTTGAAAGAGGTAAAATCAATAGCATTCGTAATAAAAAATGTTATATATAATCGAGCATAGTTAATAACATAGAGATGTATCTGAGTGTCCCACCTTCATTCCAAACTCAACCACTAACAATTAGATTGTTACCTTATTTATAATAGAATAAGCATCTGTAGGTGACATAGAGATATGAGGAAAGGAGGTGAATGAGTTATGATCTCGAAGAAAGTGGACCTGGAACAACTCGAAGAATCAAAAAGGGGGCATGCTAGCACGTACAGCACCAGATATTTTACAGAAAGTGTGCCGAAATACGAAATCCCAAAAAGTGGCATGCCTGCCAATGCTGCGTATCAACTGGTGAAGGATGAGGTAAGCCTCGATGGCAATCCCGCCCTTAATCTATCGAGCTTCGTCACCACCTGGATGGAGCCGGAAGTGGATAAACTCATCATGGAAAACATCAACAAGAACTTTATTGACCACTTCCAATATCCACAAACCGAGGTCGTCCATGAGCGCGTGGTGAACATGCTGGGGCGCTTGTTCAATGCGCCGGAGGAGACTACCTTCGCTGGTACCGCGACCATTGGCTCTTCCGAAGCTATCATGCTCGGGCTACTCGCGCATAAGTGGACGTGGAAGAAGCGCCGCCAGGCTGGGGGCAAGCCCTATGATAAGCCGAATATTGTTTTCGGGGCTGATGTCCACGTCTGCTGGGACAAGTTCGCCAAGTATTTCGATGTCGAGGCGCGGATCATTCCGATGGAGCTCGACCGTTACACAATCACCGCGGAGACCGTTGCCGAGCGGATTGACGATAATACTATCTGTGTCGGTGCAATCTTGGGGACAACATTCACCGGTGGAGCGGATCCGATCAAGGAGATCAGCGCTCTGCTTACAGAGATTAAAGAAACAAAAGGATGGGACATCCCCATTCATGTCGATGCAGCCAGTGGCGGCTTCATTACACCGTTTGCCAATCCGGAACTCGAGTGGGATTTCCGACTGCCCCAGGTCAAGTCGATCAACGTCTCTGGCCACAAATATGGATTAGTTTATCCAGGTCTGGGTTGGCTGGTTTTCCGCGACCACAGCGACCCACCCGAGGATCTGATATTTTACGTGAACTATCTCGGTGACGAGATGCCGACCTATACCCTAAATTTCTCCAAAGGCGGTGCCATGATCCTGGCGCAGTATTACAACCTGCTACGATTTGGCCGAAGGCTACACGGGAATTGCGATGAACCTTCTGGAGAACGCTCGTTATCTCGCTAAACGTTTGGCAGATTCGGGAAAATTTGAGATGCTGAACGCCGCCAATCTTCTTCCGATTGTTACGGCCAAGTTGAAGGAACCGGTGAACTACACTGTTTTCGACCTCTCGCACAAGCTTCGCGAACGAGGATGGATTCTTCCTGCCTATACATTGCCACCGAATGCAGAACGTATCGCCATCCTGCGCATGGTAGTAAAGGAGAACTTCAGCCGAGACATGGCAGATATGCTCTTTGACGACATTATGAATGCGTGCGAGATTCTCGAAGGAACCAAGACCAAAGTAATTGTACCGCGAAGATCTGTGCGTGAGGGACACCATGTCACCTAAAAAACTGATGTTTAAAACTTCTACTTACGCATCCGTACCTGAATATGGAGAAGGTCTGCGTCTTGGAATCTATCAGGCGCAGGCGGCATACGGACCCGGTGCCTCGACCAAGAACCTGGACAGGTTGGAAGAAGTCGCTCGTATCGCTAAGGAACGAGGAGTGCAGTTGCTGTCCTTTCCAGAGCTATATGTTCCTGGCTACACTTTGAGCCCCAAGGAAGCCCGAAAAGTTGCCGAATTCGTAGACGGCCAAAGCATCACAAGAGCTTGCAGGATAGCGAGCGAACATAAAATGGCCATGCTTGTGCCCTATGCGGAAAAAGCCAAAGTGGATGGGCAAATCAAATATTACGACTCCATTGCGGTAATCAATGAAAAAGGCAAGCTGGTAACCAGTTACAAAAAAACCCATTTGTATGGTCAGCAGGAGCGTGAAGACTGGTCCTTCGGGAGTGATCCACCCCCAGTATTCAAAGTGTTCGACTTCCCTGTCGGTATTCTCAACTGCTATGAGAATGAGTTCCCAGAGCTTTCTCGAATGCTCGCCCTCAAAGGTGCCAAGCTCATTGTAGGACCAACTGCTGCGGACTGTTATTATACTCTACCCAACGGCAATCGCAGTGCTGTTCCATATCCCGACATTTCAACTCTCGTGCTTCCAGCCTTTGCATATACTAATAACGTGTTCTATGCATATTCCAACCGTGCAGGATATGAGAAACGAGATTCAAACCAATGGCACTATCGCGGCAACAGTATCATTATCGGACCTCACGGTGACATCATTGTTCAGGCCAATCATCCACAGGACACGTTGCTTATTGCTGACTGCATCCCGGGGTACTATGGGATGACCCATCCAGCGGTCAACCATAGCTACCTCAAGGACAGGCGGCCGAGTATGTATAAGCAGATCACAGTGCCAGAGGCCGATTTCATCAAAGGAGGATGGAAGTACCCCCACATATAAAAATGGCCAAGAAATCAGCATAGAGTCACAAACACCTGTACTTGAGGCCTCAATGAAATGACACCATCTCCTTCAACACCTGCACCAACTACAACTCACCTAAAATTCACTTTCTATCTTGTCCCGCAGCAATCTACTAACTTCTTTTGGGTCCGCTCTACCCCTTGTATGCTTCATTACTTGCCCGACTAAGAAATTCAAAGCTTCCTTTTTTCCCGCTTTATAATCCTCTATTACTCCTTCGTTATCCTTTAATACGCTATATATTGTCTTTTCCGTCTCTTCCGAACCCATACTTGCCAGACCTTTTATCTTGATTATCTCTTCTGGCTTACCGCCCTTATCAAGCATCGCCCTTATTATCGCAGTCGCCCCTCGCTCGGTAATCACACCCTGCACCAAATATCGCAAGATGGTGACGAAATCATCGTGAGAAATCCTTTTTGACGCTTCGCGCATTGAACTAGAGCGATAATTCAGTTCGCCCTTCAAAACATCAGCAATCCACGTAGCACTTAACCGTGGATCTATTTTAGACGCTACATCTTCATAGTAATCCGCTATATGTGGATCGTAAATGAGCGAACTCGCATGTTCCGGGGTGATAGAATATTGAGCGAGGAATCGCTTCCTCTTTTCGTCCGGGAGTTCAGGTATCTCCTGCTTCACCGCTTCTACACTATCCGAAATGCAAATAGGTACGAGATCGGGCTCTGGGAAATAGCGATAGTCATGCTCAAACTCCTTCGTACGCATGGAAAGTGTTACGCCACGCACTTCATCGTAATGTCGCGTCTCCAGCCGGACATTAAGTCCTCGGCGCAACAAATTCTTCTGCCGCGTTATCTCGAACAATAACGCACGCTCCACACCCTTATATGACGATATGTTCTTTACTTCTGCCCTATTGCCCCCTTCAATGGATATATTCGCATCAACTCGCATTGCACCTTCCAAATTGCCATCAAACACGTCTAAATACTCCAGTATGCTCCTCAACTTACCTAAAAATATCCGTGCCTCTTTCGGCGACTTGAGGTCGGGCTCGGTTACTATCTCAACTAACGGCATTCCCGACCGGTTATAATCAACAAGCGAATATTTCGCGGTATCTATCGTACCTTTATAAGCCAGCCTACCTGGGTCTTCCTCCATGTGCACGCGCGTTATCCGTATCTCGCGCTCTTTACCTCCATTACTTTCTATTCGCACCAAGCCATTAAAAGCGATGGGGAAATCATATTGCGTGATCTGGAACCCTCTGGGGAGGTCGGGATAATAATAATTCTTTCGGTAGAATATAGTTTCCTCTTGCACTTCACAGCCCAAAGCAAGCGCTATTTTTATTGCATATCGGATTGCACGTTTGTTCACGACCGGCAAAGCGCCGGGTAAGCCTAAACAGGTTGCACAGACATACGTGTTTGGCTCAGCGTTATGATAGTCTGTAGAGCAAGAGCAAAACAATTTAGATCTTGTAAGAAGTTGAGCATGGCATTCCAAACCAATTTTCACATCCATTTGTTTCTCTCCGGTCTCATTTTTTTTTTATACAAAAAACCCCTTTCTTTGGTAAAACGTTTAAAACTTTTTGAAAGAAAGGTTTTTTATCAAATAAGTTTTTATGTCTGGAATAAAAAGGTAAAGTAAAATGACGACGGTATACGATGTGCCACCGGATAAACTGACGAAGTCAGTAGGGGAGAAATTAAAAAAGAACAAAGCTATCTCTATGCCTAAGTGGAGCATGGACGTAAAGAAGGGCGTGAGCAAAGAATTACCGCCGGTGGATAAGGACTGGTGGTGGGTGCGATGTGCATCGGTGCTGCGGCAGATATATATCAATGGACCAGTAGGGGTGTCAAGGCTTTGTACGTATTACGGTAGTAGAGTTAGACGGGGCGCAAAGAAAGAGCGGTTTAGAGCTGCTTCTGGGAAGATAATACGAGAGGCACTTTCACAGTTAGAACAGGCCGAGTATGTAACCAAGACGAAAAAAGGGCGAAAAATATCGCCAAAAGGGCAGTCTTTTCTCAATGACGCCGCACATGAGCTAAAAAACACACAAGAGCCGATCAAGGAAGCAGTAGAAGAAACAGCAGGTGTTACAAATGGCGAGTGAAGCGGAACTAGAAGCGATAAGAAGGCGAAAGTATGAAGAGATGGCACAGGTTCAGGCAGGAGCGGGCGCGGAAGAGGAAAAGCGGCAAGAGGTAGAAGAGGCGAAGCGAAGTATTATCAAGCAGATCCTCACACCTGAAGCGCGAGAACGGCTAACGAACATAAGAATGGCAAAGCCGGAATATGCGGAAGTGCTGGAGAATCAGTTAATTGGATTAGCGCAGAGTGGAAGGCTAAAGAGCATGCTAAACGATGTCCAGTTTAAGGAAATCCTGCGGCAGTTGATGCCAAAGAAGCGCGATATTAAAATAACAAGGGTATAACAAAATAAAATAAAATAAAGCGCGTTTTATAGATGATTACAGAACAAGAGATTTCCATTGATGGCGCTGTAAGAGCGATGAAGGAGTCGGATATAGGTGCCATTGTGACTTTTATCGGTGTGGTGCGGGTTGAGGAAGGTCTAAAAAGTATGGAAGTAGAAGTTAAAGATAATGCGCAGGCAGAACTTGAGCAGTTAAAACGAGATGCTTTTGATACATTTGACATCGAAGCTGTGGAGATCATACATCGGCATGGATTACTGGAACTGGGCGATATTATCGTTGCTATTTTGGTAGGTGCGAAGCATAGGACGGATGCTTTTAGGGCTTGTGAGTATTTAATAGATTTGTTGCGTATAAATGAAGCTATAAGTCTAAAGGAATTGAAGTAAAGATGAAATCCGAGAAGCTTTTTGAACTTGCAAAGGGATATATGCCCGGCGGTGTTAGCAGCCCTGTGCGAGCATATACGCCGTATCCATTTTATACGGCGCGTGCGAAAGGGTCGAAGATATACGATGTTGATAGTAAAGAATACATTGACTACTGTTTGGCGTATGGCCCACTTGTTTTAGGGCATGGAAACGAAGAGGTGAAGCGTGCAGTCGTAGATCAGCTCGAAAAAGGGTGGCTTTATGGTACGCCGCATGAGAAGGAAATAGCGCTTGCGAAGAAGATAATAAGCCATTATCCTTCTGTTGAGATGGTTCGGTTTGTTAATACAGGTAGTGAAGCAACGATGGCGGCTATAAGGCTTGCAAGGGGGTTTACGGGACACGATAAAATAGTGAAGATAGAGGGCGGGTTTCACGGTGCACATGATGGCGTGCTCGTAAAAGCAGGTTCCGGCGCTACAACATTTGGTATTCCTGACTCAAAGGGTATACCAAAGGATTCCGTGAAGAACACGCTTCAAATTCCATTTAATGATGCGGAGGCGCTTACCTCTGTGCTGGAGAATAATTCAGTTGCTGCTATTATATTGGAGCCGGTGATGGGAAATGTGGGTCCGATAGCGCCTGCGGCTAACTATTTGAGTGAAGTGCGAAGAATAACGAAGGAGAACGACGTGCTGCTCATTCTTGATGAGGTAATTACCGGCTTTAGGTTGGCGTTGGGCGGTGTGCAGGAATATTATGGTGTGGATGCGGACTTAACGATTTTGGGTAAGATCGTAGGTGGCGGTTTCCCTATCGGCATGTTCGGCGGCAAGCGCGAGATTATGGCGTTAGTAGCGCCTTCCGGTGCGGTATATCAGGCAGGGACATTTAGTGGTAATCCTGTTTCGGTTACTGCGGGATTGAAAACGGTAGAGATACTGGAACGAGATAGTGTGCCGGAAAGAATAAACGCGCTTGGTGCGACTATGCGGACAGTTTTAAGCGAGCTAGTGCGCGATTCCGACGTTGAAGGATGTGTCTCGGGTGTTGGTTCGATGTTCAAGGTCTTCTTCAGTCCAGGCGGTGTGGCAGTAAAGAACTATGCCGATGCTTTGGGTTGCGATAAAGCCAAATATATGCGCCTTTTCCATAACATGTTGTCTTCCGGTGTGTTTTTACCGCCTTCACAGTTTGAGACGAATTTCGTCTGTTTTGCACATACGGATGAGGATATAGAGCGGACACTAGAAGCGTATAAGGTGAATATTAACGATTTACAAGATTAGTCGAGGTCTTCAGGCGACAATTGCCCTTCTCATATATCTCGCTACCCTATTATCTGAAGGATTATTCTTCTTGACCGCCTCTTATTGTCCAACTCGATAAATATCACTTGCTGCCACGTTCCCAGCATGAGCTTTTTCGCTCTGAAGGGCACGGTCAAAGACGGGCCTAAGAACGATGCTCTTACATGCGAATGCCCGTTACCGTCATGCCACCTATATTCATGCTCGTATCCCATACCCTTAGGAAATAACCGTTCCAAGGCATTGGGTAAATCCTGTAGCAGACCGGGCTCGTATTCTATGGTTGTAATCGCTCCTGTCGCACCTGGCACGAAGACAGTTACAATACCGTCCTCAATCTCGGATTCTCTTAGTTTACCGTTCACCTTCTCCGTTATGTCTATTATTTCCACCTCGCCTTGTGTATCAAAATGCAGTTCCTTCGTTTCGACACTCATTTTTGCCCTTTCTTAGTCTTCCGTTTCATTCTTAATAAATTTTTACGGGTTATAACTTCCTGTATTCTAGTTATATAGTTATATGGTGAACCGATATAAGACCGTCATCTTCGATATGGATGAAACGCTTCTGAATTCGAGGGGTGTAAGGGCGATAGCACATGAGTGGGCCTATGAAGCATTCAGAAAAACATTGCGGCATTATGGGCTATCACTTTCCATGACGGAGATAGATAGTTTATTTCTCGCGCCTCTGCATTCAGATGGCGAAGCAGGAGTGAGACGATTTTGTAATAAATTCGGATTAGATACAGAAGATTTCTGGGCACGGCGGGAGGCGGATGTCATAGAAGCGAAGATAGAATCGATCCGAACAGGCGAGATAAAGCTATGCGACGGATCTGAGGCGATAATAAACTATCTCAGCGGACAATTTTATCTTGCCGTGGTGAGCGATTCACAACAGGCGTGTGTGGACTATGCACTTGCACATTTCCATTTGAAACCTCACTTCAAGATATGGTATGGGCGGAGTAGCGATTTGGTAAGTCTGGCAAATAGAAAGCCCAACCCTTATTACATCAATAAGGTCCTGAGCGAATTGAATATGCACCGGGAGGATGTGATGTTGGTAGATGACAGCATGGTGGGGATATTAGCGGCAAATAGGGCCGGTATTGATTCCGTGCTTATCGGTAACGCAGATAAGAAGCTGAAGTATGAATCGGAACCCACGTTTTTTGTGCATAATATCGGAGAACTGAAACAAGTTATATGAACTCAAAAAAGGTACTTCTAGTTTGTGTATATCTAAGGAGATAAGTGAAAGAATAAATATGGGAAGAAAAATAGATCTGCCTGTAATTGTGTTAAATGAAAAGACGTACCTGGAATCCGCGGGTGATCGGGGTTTTGAACTAGCCAAAATATGCGAGGCAGTTTCAGCAGAGCAGGGTATGAATATTGTCATCTGCCCACAGCAGGTGGAACTTGCGAAGATAGCATCTTCAGTGAAGATACCGTGTTTCGCACAGCACGTTGAGGCCGTGGAACCGGGCAGTCATACGGGCTTTGTAACGCTGGACTCTATAAAGGCAGCGGGTGCTACGGGCACACTCGTGAATCATTCAGAGCACCGACTGAAAATCGCGGATATCGAGTTCATTACAGGTAAAGCAGCAAGTTTAGACCTTCTAACGATAGTCTGCACGAATAATATCGCTGTGAGTAAAGCGGTTGCGGAACTGAAACCGTACGCAGTCGCAGTGGAACCGCCGGAGTTAATCGGTAGCGGCAGATCGGTATCGAAGGTGGACCCAGGGATAGTGGAGGAAACGGTGAAAGAAGTGAAACGAGTATATGCGGAGTGTGCTGTGCTTTGCGGCGCAGGAGTAACAAGCGGGGAGGATGTAAAGGCTGCGATAGAGTTGGGCGCAGACGGTGTGCTGCTGGCTTCTGGCGTAGTGAAGGCGAAGGACCCAAGGGCAGCATTGCTGGACCTGGTGTCGGGGGTGTAGAAGACGAAAATCTGTCCAAAATGTGGCTCCGAGGAGTTGAACTATGAGCCCTGGCTTGGCGAGATATACGAATGCCGGGATTGTGGTTATCGGGGTGTCTTCATAATAGAAGAAGACGATCCGGAAATTGCAGCGGCGATAAAAAAGGAGATTGAAACGGGGAAAAATAAAGAAGAGTAAATTTCTATTGTATGTAAATAACGTATAACTTCTACATATTTAATTTAGGACGCGGATTTACACGGATTTAATTTCTTCTGTGTTAGTCGGTGTCAATAATTAATTTTATTATCGTTGCATTTTCATAAATCTTTTCCAGAAAACCATAACATAATAAACCCAGTTTATTATAAACGCGATAGAAGATTCTAATAATCTCCTCCGTCTATTAAATATCATATTAAAATCCTAATTATCTGCGTCCGATTATCAAAATTTATTCTTTCTTGTATACAAATTTTAAGTAGGTTGCTTTTATATACTATACTAGGCTATACTATAGGTTAGGATAGAATAGAAAGTTAACCTTATAGCACCAAGCTAAAATAAAGGGGGGATAAAAAATGGTAGAAGCGAATATAATGATTGTTGAGGATGAGGTCCTTTTTGCCAAGGATCTACAAGATCTGTTGGAAAGTTGGGGATACACGGTTCCCGCTCTAGTAGCTACAGGAGAAGAAGCTATTGAAAAGGCAGGTGAGATAAAGCCTGATTTAGTATTGATGGATATTGTGTTGAAAGGGGGTATGGACGGTATAGCGGCCGCAGATCTGATTCGCACCCGCTTCAAAATCCCTGTCGTATATCTCACTGCTTATGCGGATGACGAGACAGTGCAACGAGCAAAGATAACAGAGCCTTATGGCTATGTACTCAAACCGCTCGAAGAGAGGGATTTACATGTTACCCTTGAGATAGCTCTTTACATGTATGCGAAATATGGCCTGAGAACCAAAGAGAACTAAGAAAAAATCAAATAGAACTCGTAAGTGCCTAACGCTATTTTTCCTGATATGAACGGTGCGTTTACATTCGGTCATGTGGTCTCCTGCGCCGGTAATCGCCCATGTTATCTTCATATACTTAGTAAATATGGGGTATCAAAAAAACTATGCGCTCTCCGCGGTGATAAATCACGGAGTTTTTAGAGAGTGCCCACGAGGTGGCTAGTTCCGATCCTAAGAAACGCACCTACCACCACGGTAAGAAATTCCAAATTGCAATAACTCCCGCGAAAAGAGTTGTAAAGAGCATAATCCATTTCAACTTCTCCGGATGTGTGAACGTTAATATATATTTCCCAACCACATAAGCAATAAGAAGGAACGGAATGAAATAAATCAAAAGTAGAAGTAAATCTACCGTTACATACCCGGAAATCGAAAATGAAGCCAAAGTAATAATATCAATCACAATTAAATAAGTAATCAAGCATCTTCTTATGAATGTGGCATCATACTGCTGATTCACCAATCCAAAAACGATTGGGTGCCCATTTATTCCCGTCAAGACACCCATAGAACCACTTATTAACCCAATAGCACTAAAAAGCAGCCCCTCCCTTTTCGTTCGGAAGTTTATATTCTGACTATTATCCCCGCAACTCCCGCATCTTCTTTATGTTCCGCTCTATGTAATGTGCAGCTCCCACGTCCCACCTGTTCCACAACGCACCATCTATATTCCTAATTCCTTCCAGAGATAGTTCCCTCGCATCTTCCATAGTCTCACCAACGCCCACTGTGCAAACAGTTCGTGATCCAAGCGCATATGCATTTCCATCTTCTCGTAACTCCATAGACCCGGGATAGACCCGCAAAAGATCGCCATAAGTATGCTGCAACGCATAGGCAGCACTCAAATCAACCCTTTTATCACCGCTATCTTTTTTACGGTAACCACCATAATCCATCGGCACGGCATACGTCACAACTGTCGCTTTCTTCGCACATTCGAGCCGCGAAAGAGTTCCTTCTATCATACGAAAGCAGAGATCCACAAAATCGTTCTCCAAAACAGGCAATATATTCATTATTTCGGGATCGCCCGGTCGACTGTTTATCTCCAGTATCTTCGCACCTTCTCGGGTATGCATAAAAGCGACATAAAGCGGTATACCCCTAAGCTCGTCATTGCTTCCGTTCCCCCTCAATTTGTTGAATATCTTCTGAACCAAAAGCACCTCCTCTTCACGATCGCGTTCATCAATAAACGGCAGCCAATCAGTAGTATCTTTATAAGAGCCCATACCGCCCGTATTTGGGCCCAAGTCGGAATCAAAAGCGCGTTTATAATCCCTTGTGTCCGGTAGAGCGAGGATCCTTTTTCCATCACAGAACGCCTGAAAGCTAGATTCTTCGCCCTCTACTCGCTCCTCTAATATCACGTCACTACCACTCTCAAAGATGGAGCGGAAATGCGTGAAAAGGTGCTCTCGAGAGGTGAAGTGGTCGCCCCAGACACCCACGCCCTTACCGGCAGCGGGCTTATCTGGCTTCACTGCTACGTCATCGCCAAAATCATCCAAAAATGACCATAACGCTTCTTTCACTTCACTTACGCTCTTATAATCCGCATGATGAAACACTTTGAATTTAGGATTCGCCTCCGCACAACAATCCTCAATCAGATACCGTTGCGATGCTTTGCTTCCCTCTATTGCATATCTCTTCGTCGGACATATCATTGGCACACCTGTCTTACGCTCTACAACATCTCGAACACCAGCAATTATGGGCTTCTCTGGGCCGCAAATCCCGAAATCTATGCTGCTTTTATTTGCTTCCACGAAGTCGCATATCTTCTCCACATCCAAATCCGGAATGACCACGTGCTTCTCTGCATGTGTCACGTTAAATGGGTTCCTTTGCTTGTCCGCAACAAACAAACGCGCCTCATAACTCGCACTTCTGCTCAGTGCATCTATTAGCGCAGCCGCTCGTGAGCCATAAGAAATAACTAATACCCCTACTTTCTCTCTTTCTTCGGTCATGATGCATGTACCATAAATTTATATTTATAAGACTCAAAAGAATAGTTTAACTAAAACAGTAAATAAATTTATTTAGACACACAATAAAAGGATAATAAAATGAGTGGAAGTGGAGAGATGCCCCCGCAGTTGCAGAACCAGCTTGCTCAGCTTCAGCAGCTTAAGGTTCAAATAGAAGCCGCGGGGAGGCAGAAGATGCAGGTAGAGGCTATGTTGCAAGACTCAGAAAACGCGTTAGAGGAATTGGAAAAGCACGATAAAAATTCAGCGATATACAAAAATGTTGGCATGTTGATGATAAAAGCCAGTAGCGATGAAGTAAAGGAGGAACTGTCAGAGAAGAAAGAGACCTACGCCTTGCGGTTGAAAACGCTGGAGCGGCAGAATGAGCGAGTACAGAAGAGATATCAGCAGTTGCAACAGCAGTTGCGAGAGGCTTTAGGCGCAGCTACACAGCCGCCAGGCGCATAGTTTAGTTTAGTCCGCATGGCGCCCCAAATTTTTCATTCAAACTCTTATTTTGTTCATATTAAAAAAAATGCACCGTAATTACAAATATGTGGGATGTTTCAAATGGTAATTCCACTTAAAAAGATAAGGGACGATGTATGGGAAGTACCCCAGTCGTATAAGGAGTACATGAGGGTGCCGGCAAGGGTATATGCAGCAGAAGCGCTATTGGAAAAGATGAAAAGCGACTTGACGCTGCAACAAACAATTAATATCGCGTCGCTTCCAGGTATAGAAAAATACTCTATGGTTATGCCAGATGGGCATCAGGGTTATGGCTTCCCGATAGGCGGCGTAGCGGCTACGGACTTCGAGGAAGGTGTCATTTCTCCCGGTGGCGTTGGCTACGACATAAACTGTGGCGTTAGGCTTATCCGCACCAATCTGAAGGAGGGCGATGTAAGGCCTCATTTGTCTGAGCTATTGGACAGCTTATTTGACTATATCCCCGCAGGGCTTGGACTATCCGGGAAAGTGAAGTTGTCATATAGTCAGTTAGATGATGTGCTATTGGGCGGTACCAAATGGTGCATTGAGAATGGCTATGGTTGGGAGGAGGACATAGAGCGTACAGAAGAGGGCGGTAGATTAAAAGCTGCAAGTATAGATAAGATAGACGAGAAATCAAAGAAGCGTGGATCTCCTCAGTTAGGTACGCTCGGTTCCGGGAATCACTTTTTAGAGGTGCAGGTAGTGGATGAGATTTTTGATGAGCAACTTGCAAATGCGTATGGAATAGACGAGGTGGGACAGGTAACTGTTTTGATTCATACAGGAGGCCGGGGCTTCTCGCACGGCGTTTGCTCCTACTATCTGCGTAAATTTGAACGCGAGATGAACAAAGATGCAACGTTATCAAAGATACTCGGCTTAGAGCGTGAACTGGCTTGCGCTTATTTGAACAGTGATACAGGCATGGATTACTTCGTATCGATGTGCTCATGTGCGAATTATGCTTTTGCGAACAGGCAACTCGCAACCCACTGGACAAGGAAAGTATTTGAAGACGTGCTACGAAGAAAAGCGGAGGATATGGAAATAAGGCTAGTGTACGACATCGCACATAACATAGCGAAAGAGGAAGAGCATGTGGTGGACGGGAAGCGGAAGAAGTTGTGTGTACATCGGAAAGGTGCGACACGGGCGTTTCCTGCTGGTGACGAGCGATTACCACCGATCTATAGAAATGTTGGCCAGCCGGTCTTGATTCCCGGTTCGATGGGTACACGCAGTTTCTTGGCGGTGGGCACAGATGTAGCAAGAGATGAGACTTTTGGAAGTTGTGCTCATGGCTCGGGTAGAGAAATGAGTAGGACAGCGGCAATGAGGCAATACCGGGGTAGTGAAGTGAAAGCGGAATTAGCGAAGCGGAATATAATAGTGAAGACGCGAGAGCGAACTAAGCGAGATGTAAGGAAGAAGCGAGGTATTCAATTTGACAAATATGGCGAGCTGGCGGAAGAAGTTTCCGCAGCCTATAAAGACCCGGAAGTGGTAGTCCGGAGTTGTGAAGTATCAGGTATAGCGAAGAAAGTAGCGGCTTTTAGAGGCATTGGCGTTATAAAAGGGTGATGCGACTAACAATAAGCGGTCTTCCAGGCAGTGGAACAACAACAGTTGCGAAATTGCTATCGTATGAATTTGAGCTGGAACTAATCTCTGCGGGCGAGATGTTCCGGCGAATAGCGAAGGATAAGAACTTGCAGTTGGATCAATTTAGCGAATTAGCAGAGAATAACGATGAGTTCGATAGGCAGATAGATGAGATGCAGGGCAAGGAGGCGATGAAGCGTGAGAATGTCATTATAGAAAGCAGACTATCGGGATTCTTCGTCTCCAAAGCCGATTTGAAGATATGGTTGAAAGCACCTTCGGAAATAAGAGCGAGTAGGATTGCGGGTCGCGAAGGCATAGCCTATGAAGATGCTCTTTCCACAATGAAAGACCGAGAACGGTCAGAACATAAGCGATATGAGCAATATTACGGGATAAACTTGGACGACTTTTCCATTTATGATCTTGTAATCGATTCCTCACGGTGGAACGAGAGGGACATAGTGGCGATGATAAAGGTGGCTGTGGATTGTGTGAGTAAAAAGGACGTATTTGCTTAGCTCCTTTTTATAACCACAAGATTACACAGGTTATCACGAGAAAACGAATGCTATTAACATTGTTTTACTACACTAACCTTATAAATACTCTCCCAACCTCTTAACCCTACTCACGGGATTGGGATGCGTGGAAAAGATCTCCATCAACCTGTCCGCACGACTCACCTGCGCCCTTTCTGCGAATATTTTCAGTTCATATGCGTCTATCTTACCATCTCTGTTCAGATCAGCAGCGCTCAGATCCTTTAAATCGCCTCGTGCTGTTATGGGATCTGCGGCAAAGAAAGCGCGCATGCTGCCCAGTTCCTTCTTCACCTTCTCCTGCTTCAGACCGGCACTACCATAGATCATTTTGTATAATGCAGAAGCAAGTTCATGAGGCTTCTTCGTTAGCTCCGCGCTTCCAGCATCTGCATAATATTCCCTTATTCGCGATCCATAAAGCACGATAAGGTTGCTTATGAAATATAATGCAAAGGCAATAAGGGCAATCGCCATCATAGGTAACGCCCCTTCTCTATCTCTACCGCCACCACCAAAGAGACCGGACCAGAAGAAGCTGAAATAGATAAAGTAGCAGATCATCGGTATCACACTCAGCGCCGTTATAACTACCATATCGTGATGCTTTATGTGTGATAACTCATGCCCTAAAACCGCTTCTAACTCATCTCTGCTTAGCATCTGCATCAATTTTCTCGTAACGCAAACCCTTGCTTTCCTTTTGGATGTGCCGAACGCGAACGCATTCGGTATCGCTATTTCAGAAATCCCTACTTTTGGCTTTGGTATCCCTGCTTTCATCGCTAATTCCGTCACCAGCCGATGCAATTCCGGCTGCTCGGTCTCCGAAACATAGCGAACGTGCATTGTCTTCTCTACTATCTTTGGACCTATAAAGAACTGAGCAGCCACCAATCCACCAGCAAGTAGGGCGTAAACTATCGGCGTGCCCACTCCGGTGAAGGTGGCTATGACGATTAATAGCGCATAGATCACCGCAAACAGGAGCAATACACAAAGCCCCATTCGTATTCCCAACCACGCAGTTCGCATCTTTTATTCTAGTCTTATATATAAATCTCCTGCTCGTATTTATATCTTTTATACACATTAATATTATTATGGGAAGGCGACAGCTCTTATTTGGCGTTGTAATAGCATTACTTATTGCTGCTTCTCTTAACTCGGCATCGGCATTTGGATTAATGGGTGAAGAGAACGAAAAACATGCGATACAGATAAACGATCTCGGCTGTGAGGTAACCGATTTTGAGATACATGTGAATTTATGGCATGCAAGCATTGTTGGCAGCCACATTGTGACGCTGAATAATTCCGGTGATACTGTGGTAACTATAAGGTGGAACGAAGAGGGTGCTCAGAACGAGATGATAGTGCCGGCGAAGACCGAGAGAAGATATAGCGTTAATTATCGTTTCCAGCTCATCACAATGGATTTCACTTATGAATACAACGCGATATACAAATACAAAAGTTTTATATAAGGAACTGCAACTTTTCGGGCTCTCGAAGTAGTTCGTACATCGCCACTTCATTGGTCAGTTTTATTTGCTTTATCCATGTATCCTCAGGCTTAAGGAACCTAATATCTGGCACGGTCCCATATTTCTCGTTCTTAATAAACTCGCCGTTGGTCAGCTCGAAGTACGTGGCACCGCCTTTTACTCTTATTGGCTCGTAGATCGATGAGAATGTTCTTGCAACCCAGTTAGCCATTTTTAACGTCGCTTCAGATGGGTTTATCGTAACATGCCCATAATTGGGTGGTATTATAACCTTATCTCCTTCTTTTGCCTTTACCACAATTACGTCCGTTATCTTCTCTGTACCCCTTTCCTCCTCTCGGCACTGTAAGAGATAATGGGCTTCGCTTTCTAATACCTCGTACATCTCTGGATAGGTCATTTGTGAACCCGGTAGAAGGGGATGATAGTGTCCCGCGGTTTTAACAAATTCCGCGCCGAGCGTATTCGGGGGAATAATAGTGATGTCGTATCTCAGCCCTTTTTCCTTTATCCACTCCGCGTCCTCTTCATTCTTTGATACTTCCCTGAACATGTAATACAGCTCCATATCCATGTTTGCACTCGCTAAAAAACGCTTGTCTAATACGACTTCCTTCATATCGCCCAATTTCCGCACATCAGGGGAAAAAGTCCTCCCTCCAAACTTCAATTCAGTCCATGTCGTCATTTCGCACTACCCTTCACATGAGTTACAATCCAATATCAAAGTTTCTGAATATAAAAGTTTTTGTTTCGCATTTACATTTCGTTTTTAATGACGGAGAACTTGGAGCAGCGATTTTGGGAGATAGATTTTCTGCGTGGAATTGCGATAATCATGATGATCACGTTCCATTTACTCTATGACCTGAATTATTTTGGTGATTACGATCTTAATTTACATTCCGGTTTCTGGTTATATTTTGGGCGTGCAACAGCCACAATCTTTATTCTTCTGGTCGGTATCTCACTAACCCTTAGTTACTCAAGGGCTAAGAAGAAACAGAAGAAGAAATTATACCTAAAATATCTCAAACGGGGTGTAAAAATCTTTTCATGGGGTTTACTTATTACCTTAGCGACATGGCTATTTTTGAGAGAGGGTTTTGTTGTATTTGGTGTTCTTCATCTTATTGGAATTTCGATTATTATGGCATATCCATTCTTAAAACTCCGTTTATGGAATCTGCTGCCCGGTATTCTTTTCGTATCTTTTGGACTATACTTGAAGAACTATACTTTCGGGTTCTCTTGGTTAATGTGGTTAGGACTCATGCCAGAGCACATTTATACTATTGACTATTTCCCGATTTTACCTTGGTTCGGCGTGGTCCTAATTGGGCTATTTTTTGGATATATATCATATCCGGACTGCACACGGCGATTTAACCGTTGTGACCTTCCTAATTTCGCTGTTATAAGATTACTTTGCCTTTTTGGTAGGTATTCATTACTAATTTACCTGATTCATCAACCAATATTGATTGCAATATTATATCTCGGAGTATTATAAAGATTCCAATATCCTTTTTACCTTATCCTTCTTCCTGACTGCTTCTTCAACAGCCTTATCCACTTTCCGCTTCATCGCTTCAAAATCTCCTCCAGATTCACCCACGACTTTCTTTATCGGTGTGTACGCGGACTCTCGGAATTTAGGTACAAAATCTTTAGTTTCACCGTCAACAACGATTTCGGCACCGTTGCCTTGTACAACACTACCGATCTCTTCTATTCGCACCCCAGCACTTCTTACAACCGCTTTAACAGCCTCTGCAACTTCTGCGGGACAAATGACCAGAAGTGCATCCAGAGATACGCCTAAATAGTCTATCTCACGCCGTTTTAGCATTGCAAGCACTTTTTTATTTACTAAATCCCGTATTCTATCTTCATGAAAGACGAGTTTCACGTGTGACACTTTTGCGATCTCGTTCGCATCGCCCCGGATTCCGCCGTTTGTAACATCGGTCATTAGATGTACCTTTTTCACCATCTCTTCTTTGATAAGCATGTTACAAGCATTCAAAAATTTTATGTTCATCGTTTCCTGCACCACTTCCGGTTCGCCGTAATACAAAGCGGCAGTCGTTATCGTGCCTCCACCTGCGCCTTCGCTCATCAATATCACATCACCTTCTCTTGCACCTTCTCTCGTTACGACCGTATCAGCCACGCCAACTGCGCCAACACAGCCGGTCATTCTTTCTCCTATTACCACATCACCACCGATTCTCAATGTCGAACCCGTAACGAGCGGAACGCCAGCAGCGTCTGATACCGCGGAAATCCCCGCTATATGGTCGAATATCTTCGCAACGTCACCGTCATCCGCCACATGAATGTCCGATAGTAACGCAACTGGTGTGGCGCCCATCACATACACGTCACGAAGTGCCGCACGCGCAACATGAAAACCAGCGAGAAAAGGAAAATCGCTCAGCCGCGAGTGCATTCCGTCCACAGTCACCACGATCAACTTTTCCTTACTCCCATCTGGAAGACGCACCACACCGGAATCACTCAGGCTCGATGAGTCAACCACGGCGCCAGTTGCCCCTATTAGCTCGCCTATCTTCTCATGAGCATAAAAATCACCTGCGCCTCGGGATCCAACCCCCAACTCGCCCATTCTCACGTTTGATTTGAGTTCGGTGATAAGTTCGTCATTATAATCGAGCGTTATCTTTGATTCTTCTAATACTGCTTCAGCAATTTCTTCTGCTTTTTCTTTCGTTATACGATCTCGTTTTATTTCTACTATGCGATTGCACAGCTCTGCAATGATCTTACCGTCTGCTTCGCCTTCTCTTAACTCCCGCTTCGCAAATCCCTCGAGGTCCATTTTTCACGCTTTTTACTTTATTTCTATTTCAAGTTCTTCTTCGGAATGTAAATTAAATGACAACATACTTCATTTTATTTCCCATAAGAAGAAGTTTTTTGAAGAACAAAAACATAGCAAGGTATAAGAAAGACAGAAAGGAATATCTCGTTAATCGCGGTTTGGGAATTGAAGGGTTCACAATCACTAAACTTGGGAAAAAGATATTCCAGGGTATAAGCTATTAAGGAACTTGTTAGAAGAATGAACGTAAGAGAAACCGGAATAGACGAGGGGATTTCGGAAGTAATCGTTACAACGAGATCAGCATCAGGCACCTTCAATGCTGCCCCTATTGGTATAATAACTACAACTAACGGCCAATTTGTGAAGCTATACAAACGTTCAAGAACCTTTACTAACGTGCAGGAAACGAAGAAATTGGCAGCGAATGTAACCAGTGACACGGTCTTATTCGTGAAAGCGGCATTAGATAATCTAGGAGAAGCACATTATTCATCTCTTTCTAGCTTTCCTGTACTAAAAGAAGCGAACTCATGGATACTATTCCAGGCAGTTTTGGCAGAGAAAAGCACTGAATATTCACTCTTTCAATTGACGCCCCTTACCGTAGAAATCAATCGGAAGGAGCTAAAAGCGATAAACAGAGGGCGTAATGCGGTGATTGAAGCCACTATACTCGCAACGAGGTATCTCAGAGTCAACGATGAGCGAGAAAAGGAAGAGCTAAAAAAACAGATGGAGCGTTATGCCAAAATAGTCGAAAAATGCGGCGGTCATAGAGAGAAAGAAGCGATAAGAATTCTGGAAGAGAAGTCTTTAGTAATTGTTTAGTTAATCTTGTGGAATTTCGTGTTTTTCCAAACACTCTTTTACCATCTTTATCGCACACAGATCACCACAGATAGAGCATGCATCACTTTCCGAAGGTCTGCGATTTCTTATCCTTTGCGCCTCCTCCGCAGTCATTGCAATCTCAAATTGCTTCTTCCAATCAAGGTTTCTTCTTGCATATGCCATCTCATCGTCTAATCCCCTAGCCCGTTCTCGTTGCCCCTCTTTTACTATGTCTGCGACATGCGCAGCGATCTTCGTTACGATCGTGCCTTCCTTTATGTCGTGCACCGAGGGCAATGCCAAATGTTCTGATGGCGATACCATGCAAAGGAAATCAGCACCGTACATTCCTGCGACCGCACCACCGATCGCACTCACGAAATGGTCGTATCCGGGTGCGATGTCTGTAACAAGAGGTCCTAAGAGGTAAAGTGGTGCAAAATCAGTCACATGTTTTATTATCTTTACAGATGCTTCTATCTCGTCTAATGGCACATGCCCAGGACCTTCGACCATTGCCTGTACGCCTTTTTCACGGGCACGTTTCACAAGTTCACCAAGCGTAATAGCTTCTGCAAATTTGGCACGGTCCGAAGCATCGGAAATGCAGCCTGGACGCATACCATCGCCCAAACTGAGCGTTAACTCATACTCATTCGCTATTTCCAATAGGTAATCATATTCTTCGTAAAATGGGTTCTCACGCTCGTTATGTATCATCCAAGCAACGAGGAACGCGCCGCCACGACTAACAACATCTAATATGCGCCCGCTAAGTTTCAATCGTGCCAGCGAATTCTGATTGACACCGGCATGGACGGTAACAAAATCTATGCCGTCTTTTGCATGGTTTCTTACCGCATTGAACATGTCATCTGAACTCATGTCCACTACTGCCCGTTCGTCTGCCTTCTCCAAAGCCGCTTGATATATCGGAACCGTCCCCACCGGCACACCTACCTCTTTCAAAATCGCTCTTCGGGTTACATCGATGTCCCCGCCAGTAGAGAGGTCCATTATAGCGTCAGCGCCGTATTCTACCGCAACCTTTGCCTTTCTCACTTCTTCCACAACGCTAACATAATCCTTTGACGTACCCACGTTAACGTTCACTTTCATACTCATCCTAGCGCCAATAGCTTTTAGCGTTATATCGCTCTCCTCCGCTCTCTTTGCGTTTTTAGGGATTACAACTCGACCTGCTCCAAGGAGTTGTTTCACTTTTTCCACGTTAACCCCTTCAGCCGAAGAAATTTTTTCTAATTCCTTCTCTTCCCACTTGGCGGTGCCCGAATTGCTGTTCATTTCTTACTTGTTTTTTTTTTCATCCTAGATCGTTAGATATAAGCCGACATATGATATATATACCCCCTCAAAGATATAAAAATGTTTGTTGCAGCAATCTCATTGATTTCTCAAAAACGGAAAGGAACAAAGAGACGGGGATAAACGCCATAGACCAAAACCGC
>JAYEJE010000201.1:0-7913 GCA_034660415.1 Methanobacteriota archaeon
AAAAAAACTATATACTATTGAGACTGCCACGCATGGGTACTGCAATGAAATGGCTGCATATCTCGACACGGAACTTGATGCTATGGTCTCGTGATCCCTATTCAATTTGACGTCATGTTAAGAGCTTTTGTATAAGCGCCAAGCTCTCTATCCCGCCCTCTAATGTGTACAATTCCAGCACCATTACCCCGCGATATTCATAGTCCTTTATCCATGCCAACACCTTTTTATAATCCAGGTTGCCCTCGCCCAATGGCAAATGCAGGTCATCAGCGCCAAAGTTGTCGCTTGCATGCATGTGTATTATCTCTACAGCAGTCGCCTTCTTATTTAAAAATTCGTCTAGCGTCTTTGTCGTATTTGCATGCGCCACGTCAAGACAGAGTCCAAGATTATCCGCATTCACACCGCGCACTATTCGATTGAGTTCTTCCGGATCCCGACCCATAAGCATTTTCGCCGATGTTAGATTCTCTAATGCTATTCGCAACCCACGTTCCGCAGCGAAATCACATATTGTTGTTAGACTCGCAATCGCTTTCTGAAACGCCTTCTCCGGCATCTGCACGGTCAATGGCGAGAAAAGGCCAGGATGTACTACGCATATATCTGCAATGAACTCGTATGCCGCATCTATGCACTCCTTTATCTGCCTTATGCTTTCTTCCCTCATCCGCTCGTTTACACTTGCTATGTTAATATCCGAGAGCGGGGAATGCAATGAAAGGATGAGATTTGTCGTTTCGCTTATCGCCCTCACCCGCTCTTTAAATTTGCCTTCCACTTTCTGCTCCCCTTCACCCACAATCTCCCAGCCCTGAAAGCCAGCATCTTCTATTCTATACATCCACTCCACCGGGTTGCTGGTCGCATCTACCGCGGAGAAACTTATTTTCGGTATCATAATTAACCTAACTTTTTAGTAATCTTATATAGAAAGAACGAGTTTAACAACCTTTTAAAAAGGATGAATAATTATAAATGAAACATTTAAAAAGCTATAATACAGTCGTCCCATTATAGAAGAATATACAATGGCAGTAGAAGCATTAAGGTTTATAAGAGAAAGGGAAGAGGCAGGCCAGAAGCAGATAGAAGCGGCCAAAGAGCGTGCTGTAGAGATAGCAAGGGCGGCAGAGGAAGAAGTAAAGAGGCGAAAAGAGGCAGCGCGTGTGGATGAGAAGAACGTCTCCTTTGAGGTTGCCGATAAGTATGCGAAGGAAGGCGGAGAGGAAGAGAAAGAGCTAATGAAAAATGCTGAGGCCGAGGCAGAGAAGCTGAGATCTATTGCGGAATCTAATATCGAGAACACGGTAAGCATAGTGCTAGAAAAAATATTGGGGTTGGGGTGATTCGCTTGGGTGTGAATGAGATAGAGGGGCGGATAAAAGACGAAGCAAATGCTGAGTGCGATAAGATAGTGAGCGAAGCTGATGCGAAGGCGAGTGAGCTGATCCGTGAAGTGAGAGAAGAGATAGAAGATCGAAAAAAGGACTTTATTGTGGCTGAGGAAGCGAGAGGTCTGGAGGAGAAAGAGCGGATGGTTAGAGCCGCGCGACTGAATGCAAGGAAGCTTAAATGGAATGCTGAGGAGGAGATGACAAAGAAGGCGTTAGAGGAAACAATGAAGAGGATAAAGAAAATAAAAGAAGAAGGTTTCAACGGTGTTTCGTATTCTGACATCATGGCTGGTTTGATAAAGGACGCTTCAATAAGTCTAATTGCTGGTGGTGGCACAGACAATGAATTGGAAGCAGTGATTTGCGAGGCGGATGTGTCTTACATAGACAAATCTATACTTAAGAAAGTATCTACTGAACTAAGCCATGATATAACGGTACCTGTAAAATTATCGCTATCCAGTGAAAGGATAAAGTCCGCAGGTGGAGTCATAGTGCGAGGAAAAGATGGTAAAATAGAGGTGAATAATACTTTTGAACAGCGTATGACTCGATACTCTGCCAGTATAAGGGAAGATATAATGAAAACGCTCTTTACAGAAAAATGATTGCAGTAATTGGTGACTCTGAGACTGCAAGTGGTTTCCGGCTTGCGGGAGTAACGAACGTGCATGAATGTTCCTCGGACAGTGAGGATGTTACTCGTGTGTTAGATAAATTAGTACGAGATGCGGTTGCTGTTGTAATTATAAGCGAAAGGATTGCCGCCGTAGCTCGGAACAAAGAGAAGATAAGGGCGATAAATGCGAAGAAAAGCGGCGTGATCCCTGTTATCATTGAAATACCCGATAAGAAAGGGCCGATGGTGGATGCGGTTGACGAAATAGGGTTATTGATAAAACGTGCAGTTGGTGTCGCGATTAAGTGAATCTTTTTGTGTGCAAAAAAGTTGAGGCACTTGTCAATTCTCACCTTTTTTCTCACTCTTTACTTTATCCTGCCACTGCTGGAAATTGCAATATGGACAGCCGAAATCCCAGGGGCGCGCACCCTTTTTTATTATCTTCAACTTAAACATATATGGATGTTCATCGCATTTGTCCTCGGTCACAACAACTCTACCACTCTTTGGCATTGGAAGCGAGAATTCACAAGCAGGATAATTGCTACAGCCCACAAATCGTTTACCGCGTCTAGAAGATAACAATAACAGATCCGAGTCACATTTAGGGCATGATCCTACGACTTTATCCGCCCTTACAGCTTCTTTGAGCGAATTTCCAATTTCACTACGGTTCTTCTTCAGATCCGCAAACACGTCTTTCAGCATATTTCGCGAATCTTCTGCAACTTCTTTCTTCTTCCGTTTTCCCTCACTTATCTCATCCATCTCCAACTCGAGCGTTTTTGTCATCTCCGACTTCGTTATCAGCGCGGCATATTTCTCTAATGAATCTATAAGCGCAACTGCCTTCTCCGTTGGTTTTGCCGGATTGCCCTGCACGTATGTTCTATCATACAACTTCCCTATTATCTCATGTCGCGTACTCTTCGTGCCCAGCCCCAAGTCATCCATCTTCTTTATTAGTCCCGCCTGTGAAATCCTGTTTGGCGGTTTCGTTTCCTTCTCTACAAGCTCGATATGCTCAAGATCTACTTTCTCATCCTCTTTTAACTGTGGTATTACCAGCTCCTCCTTCTTCTGATACGGATATATAGCGAGGAAACCTTGCTCCTTCAGTAGTCTACCCTTTGCTGTTAATGGCTCGTCACCTATCTCAGCCGTCACATTTGTATCTTCCCATTTCGCAGCGTCCGAAAGTGTAGCTAAAAAACGCCGAACTACAAGTTCATAGACTTTCCATTCGTCCTTCTCTAGCTTATCTTTTGTTGTTTCTGCGACCGGATGTATGGGCGGATGGTCAGTGGTCTTTTTTTTACCTGCAGTTGGCTTTAATTCCTTTTTCGTGAGTAGCAACTTGGCATGCTTACCAAATTCTTTGTGCTTCTGGAACATCTGCACTAACACCTTTAAATCGAGCGTGTCCGGATAGGTGGTATTATCAGTACGATGATAAGAGATGAGTCCGCCAAGGTATAACCCCTCTGCGAGAGCCATTAGACGCTTCGGAGTATAGCCTATAGCGGATGCAGCACGTATAAACGTGGTAGTATCAAAAGGTGTAGGCGGCTTCTCAACCCGTAACTTCGTCTTTAGCGTACGAATAAATCCAGACTTGGCAGTTTCTATTCTCGCTTTTGCACCTTCCGCTTCGTCCTTATCCCAGAATTTAGCTGTTTTATGTGTGACGTCAAAAATCTCACCGTTTCCTGTCTTTAATTTCGCATGCAGTTCCCAATACTTACGCGGTACAAATTTCGCTATCTCTTTCTCCTTCTCTACCAATAACGCAAGTGTTGGGGATTGCACTCGTCCAACCGAAAAGAACCCTTCGCCCAACCGATTTGCAGATAGGGATATGAACCTCGTCAGTGATGCACCCCAGACCAGGTCTATTATCTGCCTCACTTCGGCTGATGCTGCTAAGTTATAATCTACCTCACTTCTTGCCGCAAAACTATCTTTTATGTCCTTCTCTGTTATAGCACTGTATCGCATCCGATCAACCTTCAATTCCGGGTTTATCTTTTTGATATTGTTGAGCGCTTCAACGCCTATTAACTCCCCTTCTCGATCATAATCAGTAGCAATGGTAATATAATCGGCTTTTTTGGCTATCTGACCCAGCGTTTTAACTATATCCTTTTTTAATGCAACAGTAACTATTTTGGCATCTATCAGCTTGTAAGGATCCACTTTGCTCCAATTATTATAGCTATCCGGGAAGTCAAGACGAAAGACATGCCCGCTCAGTCCTATAACTACCTTTTCATCGAACTCGTGTGCATCTATACCTCCAATCTTTTTCTTCTTAGCCTTGCCATTCGATAGAATGGCCGCGATTTTTTTTGCTGTTGTCCCCTTCTCTGTAATTATGTAATGCATTTGACCTATCCGATTAGGATATTAACGTATTATTTCCTAGGCCCTTATAAACTAAATTTAAAAATAACCGTCTCATCAAATTTTTTCACGGTTATTTCAAATCCATCATAGGCGCTAAAACCTCATTTAAATACCGCACTGCATTTGTCTTTACATCTAACGGATGTAAACGCTCGTGTAAATAATCGAGTTCGAGCTCCTCGTAGCTATTAGCAGTTATATTGCCACCGTATTTATCTTTTCTTTCTATTGTCACTTTACCTACAGCGGGAAATATAGTATGCTTGTATATTTGCAGTATGGGATTGCCCTCTGCGATCTTGGCAGGACAAAAAGCGCTCATTATCTTCTTCTCTACGCTTTTTGCAGGCTCGTCCACCGCAATGTAATTGCCCAATGAGGAGGACATCTTCTCTCCATCCAATCCGATTAATAGCGGCATGTGGATACAAATAGGTGCTTTGAAGCCTAATTTCGGTATGTTCTCGCGTGAAAGCATATGTATCTTCCGCTGGTCTATCCCGCCTACTGCTACATCTATATCAAGGTATGCTATATCCACTGCTTGCATAAGTGGATATATCGTCTGAGATACTTTCCGGTCTTCCTTGCTCCTTGAGAGCTCGTCCATACTCCTCTTCGCCCTCTTTTCCGTCGTCACTGTGGCAAGCTTTAATACATTCATCATATATTCGTTGTCCAATTGGAAAGAAGACCCAAAAATGAATTCTGTCTCGTCACTTAAGCCTGCAGCGGCGAAACAGCGCTTATTATACTCTGCTGTCTCCCGTATCTGCTCCAGGCTACCTTTTTCGTTTAGATACGCATGCAGATCAGCAAGGAGCACGATTATGTGAAATCCAAAACGTTGCAGTTCTTTCAGCTTGTTTAGTATAGGTAAATGTCCGATGTGGACACGGCCACTTGGCTCATAGCCTACATACGCTCTTGGCTTCTTCTTTGACGACAATACCTCCTCTAACTCATCTTTTGTTATTAGCTCCTCTACATTCCGTTCTAATATCCTCATTGGTTCGCTTTCTGTCATTGTTTTTATTCGTTCGTTCGTTCTTTATGGTACAAGTTGGATGATTCCGCATCTTATTACCCTTATAATTATGGGTATTAAAAGTAGAAAGTATAGACTTTAAAAGTATCGAGGAAAACTATGATGGCCCTGGCAGTCCGGCCTATCATCCAAAGGTCATGATGAAACTCCTCATTCAGTGCTGAACTCTCTACAGTCATCACTTGATTTCTCACGGAAGAAAAAATCCGATATATTTAAATGTTCGTTTGTACGAGATATAAGTGGATAAAAATGGGAACAAAAGTGAATTTGATAAGCGGAAGAACAACTGTTCAAGGTCGAAATTTGGACAGCAAGCTTTCGGAAGAGTATTTTGATGAAGTGGCACGATGTGATCTGAACAAAGCGGATATGGAAAAGCTGGGTGTGGCTGCTGAGGAGTCGGTGAAGGTAAAAACGAGTTATGGCGAAGTGATAGTGAAAGCGAAAGAAGATGCGGGAACTCCGGAAGGGATAGCTTTTATGCCTATGGGACCCTGGGCAAATGCTCTCGTCAGTGGGGATACGCACGGTGCGGGTATGCCCTCGTATAAGGGCATAGATGCGGAGATAGAGAAGACAGGCGAGAAAGTTCTGCATGTAAAAGAATTGATGCAGAGGTATATGGGCTAGGAGGAAAAAGGAAAAATGGTAGAAGTTACGGATGTCGTATGCTCTTTGTGTGGCTGTGTATGCGACGATATCGTTGTAGAAGTAGAAGATAACAAAGTGACGAAGGTGAAGAGAGGGGCATGTTCTGTAGGGAAGAGCAAGTTAATGGGGCACAACCGGATAAAGAGCCCTGCGATAAGAGTAAATGGGGAGCTCAAGGACTGCTCTTACGATGAAGCGATAAAGAAGGCGGCGGAGATATTAGCGGCATCGCGAAGACCGCTACTATATGGCTGGAGTTCTACAGTTTGTGAGGCGGATAAAGTAGGTGTCGAGCTTGCAGAGGAGATAGGTGCCGTTATAGATAATACCGCTTCTGTCTGTCATGGCCCGTCAGTGCTGGCGATTCAAGATGTTGGTCTGCCCTCATGTACGCTTGGAGAAGTGAAGAACCGTGCAGACGTCATTATATACTGGGGTGCTAACCCTGCAGAGGCGCATGCCAACCATATGAAGCGATACTCGTATGTCTCAAAGGGGTTTTGGACCGAAGAAGGCAAAAAGGCGAAGAAACTTGTCGTTGTTGATGTACGGGCGACAAAGACGTCGAGGATGGCGGACGTATTCTTACAAATAGAGCAAGGTAAAGATTATCTAGTGTTCTCTGCGTTAAGGGCTATTCTATATGGACATGAAGAGGTAGTACCGGACGAGGTAGGCGGCGTGTCGAAGAAGGACTTATTAGAGACCGCGGAGATGATGAAAGGAGCGAAGTTCGGCGCAACATTCTTCGGGATGGGTGTGACGCACACTGGAGCAAGGCACAACAATATCGTGAATGCGATACAAATGACGCGAGCAGCGCATACGCACACCAAGTTTACTATAACGCCAATGCGAGGGCATTACAATGTAGCAGGGATCAATCAAGTCTGCACGTGGGAGACGGGATTTCCATTTGCCGTTGATTTAACTCGCGGGTACGCATGGTACAACCCGGGTGAGCTATCGGCTACGGACCTTTTAATCAGACAAGAGTGTGATGCGGCATTGATAATCGCTTCGGACCCAGGCGCGCATTTCCCGGGTGAGTCAATAAAGCACCTCGCTAAAGTTCCGGTCATTCAGATAGACCCATTCCCAAATCCAACGACCGAATTTGCAGATGTCGTCTTCCCGGCTGCGGTAAGTGGTGTGGAAGCGGAAGGTAATGTCTATCGGATGGATAATATACCTATACGGCTGCGTAAGTTAATCGATTCGGAATATCCAGAAGATGAGGAGATACTGAAGCGGATACTGGACGAAGTGCGTGCGATAAAAGAAAAGGAGGGCAAGTAAAATGGCAGAAGTATTAATAAAGAACGGAGTGGTTTATGACCCGCTAAATGGCGTGAAGGGCGAGAAGAAGGACATTTGCATTCGTGACGGTAAAGTAGTGGCGGATGTAAAGAATCCAAAAGTGATAGACGCAGAGGGCAGAGTAGTAATGCCAGGTGGTGTGGACATCCATTCTCACATTGCAGGTGGTAAAGTCAATTCAGGCAGGCTGTTCAGACCAGAAGACGGAAGAAAGGGCGTAGAGGCGAAGACAAAGGTTTGCAGGATGCAATCGGGTTATTCGGTGCCGAATACGTTCGCTACTGGCTATCGGTATGCTAGGATGGGCTATACATTTGTGATGGAAGCGGCAATGCCTCCTCTTGCAGCAAGACACACGCATGAGGAGTTAGTAGACATTCCAATATTGGATAATGCCGCATTACCGCTCCTTGACAACAACTGGATGACGATGGAATATGTAAATAGCGGTGACATGGACCTG
>JAYEJE010000202.1:0-7911 GCA_034660415.1 Methanobacteriota archaeon
TGCGAAAGAGGGCTACCTGGCAAGGCTGGTCTTGAGGAGAACGTTTCGGATGTTGAAATCACTGGACATAGCGATACCTTTAGAGGAGCTGGTGCTCAAGCAGATAAAAACGCTCAAAAATTCGTTCCCGGAATTGGAAGAGTCCGTTGATAGAATTGTCGAAATAGTCACGCTGGAGAAGCGCCGATATGATGAGACACTTTTAAAAGGCGGACGGATCGTGAAGCAGCTTGCAAAGCAATCAAAATTAAAAGCGCAGAAAATACACCTTGATAAACTAATTGAGCTATACGATACTCACGGTCTACCGCCGGAGTTTGTGTCTGAAGTGGTATCAACCCAGGGCATTGCGGTCGATATACCCGAAAACTTCTATTCCCTGGTTGCGAGTATGCACGGCGAGGAACAGAAGACGGCGCGGGAACCCCTTTTGGACGGTCTAAAAGAGAAAACGGAATCAATTCCGGCGACATTAAAATTGTATTACGATGAGCCGTCTGCATTTGATTTCGATGCTGTTGTTTTGGATACTTTTGATGATTTTCTCATATTAGACAAGACGCTCTTCTTCCCCGAAGGTGGCGGTCAGCCTGCAGATACAGGTTCCTTAAAGCTGAAAGAGGAGAACAGGACATTGAAAGTGCAGGATGTGCAGGAAGTAGAAGGTGTTATTCTTCATAAAATAGAAAATGGTGGCGGGATAAGCAAAGGCTCTGTGGTATCGGGTCACATAGACGCAGAGCGGCGAATCGCGCATACCCGGCACCATTCCGCAACGCATATCGTTGTTTGCGCTGCGAGAAAGGTGCTGGGCAGTCATGTCTGGCAAGCAGGAGCGCAGAAAGGGGAGAAAAGGGCGAGAATTGACGTCACTCACTTCAAACGAATCTCCGATGCAGAGCGGAAAGAGATAGAGCTACTTGCAAACCGGATGGTTATGGAAGACAAGGAAATACAAGCGCGTTTCGAGGACAGGGAGGAAGCGGAACAGAAATATAAGTTCGGTATTTATCAGGGTGGCGTTCCGCCTGGTAAGGCGATAAGAATAGTGCGGATAGGCGAGGATGAAGATGTGCAGGCATGTGCAGGCACCCACTGTGCGAAAACCGGCGAGGTCGGACCGATAAAGATATTACGCACTGAGCGGATACAGGATGGCATAGTGCGGATAGAGTATTCCGCAGGTGAAGCCGCTGTTGTGGCGGTGCAAGCGCAGGAAGAGCTGATAAAGGTGGCTGCTGCCACGTTAAAAGTGCCACCTGAGAAGCTACCCCATACTGTTGAGCGGTTCTTCGAGGAGTGGAAACAGTTGAAGAAGGAGAACGAGCGATTGCGGGGTGAGATCGCCACGCTGCAAATAGGTTTGTTGAAGGATCATGCAAAAGATGTAAGTGGTGTAAGAGTAATTGCAGAAGTGCTACCGGATGCTGATACGAAGGAGATGATGAAGATCGCATCACAACTTACGGAAGATGGCTTCTTGACGCTATTGATAAGCGAAAGGGGAAAACGTGCTTCTGTCGTTTCTTCTGTACCTAAACATCTAAAGGATGAGATAAGTGCATCAGAATTGGTAAAACGCGTTTGTGAAGTGCTTGGAGGCAGTGGCGGTGGCAAGGCAGAGATCGCGCAGGGTGGTGGTGAAAAAGTAGAAATGGCGGAAGAGGCAATGGAAGCAGGGATAAAGCTAATCCAAGACGTACAAAAGTGAACATTATAAAAAACAGAAGGGTATTCATTATATTCGATAAAAGAAGAAATTACGAGGAGAAATAAAAATGTCAGATCAGATAAAAATAGAAAATCCAAGTGCTGAGCGGTATAAAGGTAAAAGGAAATTATATTGCATCCCTTTACTGTATTCAGAAAAAGAAGCACAAAGCGATTATTTGGAAATGATTAGCCGGTATTGGGATCAGGTAGAAGAACATGTGAAGAAGATGGAGAAAGCGGGAAAGGTTAATAAGATCTATCATGAAGCGATTTATACCGCTGGTGAGGATGGAATAAGCGAGCTAGAAAAGTTAAACGAAGAAAGTTACAAATTGGTGAAGAGCAAATGTGAAAAAGGTGCCATACTACAATCATTAGAGGATAAGGATTTATTCTACGAATTCATGGATTGGAGAAGATGCATGATAACACCCTTTAATAGCGAGAAAGTATTCAGTAGAGTTCTTGAATTTTATAGGGATACGAGCAAGAGGAGATACGAGCATATCGCGAAACGAATAGATGAAACACTCGAAGAAGGAGAAACCGCTATGTTGATTATGAATGAGGAAGACCGAAGTAATATCCAATTTCTCTCCGATATTGAGATATTCATCGTGCATCCACCTGCTTTAGCTGACATTCAGCACAGGATTCGTGAACAATTAAAGATGGGGAAAGAAACATAAAAGATATATATATAATCCATTTAAGATTAAAGAGGTAGCTCAGCGTGTATCTAATAATAGTAGGGTTAGGCGGAATAGGAAAAAATCTGGTGGACATCGCAACGAAGGATAAGAATGATGTGGTGGTCATAGATGCGGATGAGAAGAGATGCAAAGAGATAGCCGAGAAGTACGATGCTTTAACCATTGTAGGCGATGCCACTGAGCGGTCCACCTTAGAGGAGGCAGAAGCGAGCAGAGCGGGTGCACTTATCGCTACCACTTCTGACGATGCTGCTAATCTGATGATGGCCCTGACGGCAAAAGAGTTGGGCACAAAGAAAACTGTTGCCATTGTGAATCAGGAAGAGCATGTGGATATGTTCAAACGTGCAGACATATTTCTGTTTGAAAATCCAGACATGACAGTTGCGCGACATCTATATCTGTCAGCGAAAAGGCCAAAGATAAAAGATTTCCTTACCGTAGGTGGCGGAAAAGCGGAGATATTTGAGGTCGTTGTCTCTGAGGGATCACGAGCTGTGGGGAAACAGTTGTCAAAGTTGCATATAAAAGAGGCAATCGTGGTGGCGATAGAGCGAAATGGCGATATAATACTGCCAAAAGGCGATACGGTCATCCAGGTACAGGACTACATAACCACATTTGCGAAGGCGAAGGAAGTAGAGAAGATAAGTGCGCTTTTTGCACCGTAAAAGAGTTTAAGCCCTCCAAAATGCCGATGTCAGCAGAACTAAAACGGTAAAAAGTTCTAATCGTCCCACCCACATGCAAAGGGACAGGATGATTTTCCCTATTATCGGAACAGAAGCGTAATCCAAAGATACAAGACCAAAACCCGGTCCTATATTACCCAGTGTCGCCGCTACTGAAGAAGCTGCACTGACCATATCCAAGCCTATCGCGCACATTGCAATCGAGCAAACTGCAAATATCAGGATATAAGAGATAAAGAAGGCACTAATACCTTGTATGATGTCCTCAGAAATGATCTTATTTCCCGTCTTCAGCACAAAAATAGCATGCGGATACAGAATTTGGTAAATCCTTTGCTTTATACATTTTAGCAATACGTATATCCTGATGACTTTTATGCTTCCTCCTGTTGATCCCCCGCAAGCTCCAATGAACATCAGAGCGAACAGAACGATCTTGGATAAATCACTCCAGGTATTATAATCTGCAGTTACGAATCCCGTAGTGGTCATAAAGGAAACCACCTGGAACCCACCGTAACGGAATGCGTCCTGTAATGATCCGAACTCATGGATATACAAATCAGTGACTACTATAGCAATCGCCATTACGAGTAGTAAGCAATAGACCTGAAATTCCTTGTTTGACGTTATCTTTTTGGGGTTTCGTATTAAAGAATAGTGCAAAACGAAGTTCATACCCGCGAGAAACATGAATACCACTATGATTAACTCCGCTATCGGGTTCATGTATCCTCCGATGTTTTCAGGGAGAGGAGAAAAGCCACCGGTAGGCATTGTGCAGAATGCCGTACAGAATGAGTCGTACAAAGGCATCTTCGCGGCCCAAAAAAGTGCCAGAATTTCCACGGCTGTCAAAATTAGGTACATTGACCACAGCATTCTTGCGGTTACTTGAACTCGCGGTCTAATCCGTTCGGACATAGGACCGGGGAATTCACGGTCAAATAGTTGGCTGCCTGCAATGCCGAACGTTGGCAGTATAGCAATGAAAAGCAAAATAACACCCATTCCGCCAAGCCACTGCGTGAAACTTCGCCATAGCAGTATGCTGCGATCAACCCGCATTAAATCGGGAATTACCGTGGAGCCCGTGGTTGTGAAGCCGGACATCGACTCAAAAAAGGCATCCACTGGACCTAACGTAGATGAGAAGAGGTATGGCAGAGCGCCAAAAACGGCAACTGCAAGCCATCCAAAAGCAACAATGACAAAACCTTCTCGCCTTTTTATCACCCCTTCTAGCCCTACCACCTCCTTTAAAATCACGCCAATTGTGGTGGTTATCACAAGCGGGATTATCCAAGTCTTTATAACAAAAAGAGATACTGCACCCTCGTCATACAGAGCCATAGCAAGCGGGACAATCATTAAAATACCCAGATACTTCAAGATGCTTCCTATGCCCCCGAGTATGATCTTTCCCTCCATACCTATACTGTATTTGTTTAGCTCCTTTTTATAACCACAAGATTACACGGATTTCCACAAACCTTTTCTATCAAACTTTAAGAAAGTTTGATCAAAACGCTTCGCGGAAAGAAAAGCTTTACCAAAAGAACATTTGTGTTTTTCTTTTAGCACAGGCTAAATTTTCTTTTTGTAAAAAAGAAAAATTATAGTGTTGTGTTAATCTTGTGAACACTCGTGGTTTTTTTTAAAAGGGGGGGTTTGTGCGGGCACGCTCTTGATCGACACGTTCGCTACCAGCCAGACCCTCAATGTCCTCCTCCACATCGCTACCCTGCGAGCGCCAACCGTCCACAGTGAGTCCGCTCCCTTCCGGGCCTAAACCGGTATCCATAATAAAGGCACAATAACAAACCCTCCAGTTTGCCACCATACCACCGTCAACCCCGCAGGACGACATTTCTTCGTTAGACATCGAGCTGAAACTGATGGCTACGGTGCCTCCCTCGAGCTTCGCCTCTCGCATATCGGCGATTTCGAGTTGCAGAGGACGCCTAACCCCCCAGGCTAGCCCGCACATGAATACCTTTATCTTAGATTAATATAAATAAATCTTTTTGGAAATCACGAGATACACGGATATTCAGCAGTACTTTTGCACCACTTGATTAAATACCTTCTCCTGATCGGATCGTGTCAAGGAATAGGGATCATCAAAACAGATACATTCCAATTCTTTTACTATGAGCCGCATCTGGACTTTTGTGATTGACATCCTTGCAAGCCTATTCGTGTAGTATCCCACTGGTTTCGCCCTATCAGTGGATATATTCTTGACCATGCCGCAGTGGATGCAGTATGGATGTGGCTTCAAACCTCTACTCCGCCCTTCATATTTATAAGGTAGCCATATATTTTCCGTTACGCCGCAGCTTTCGTGTTTATAATGAGTGTTCATACTACTAATTAATTATAGAATACACCCATATATAAATAGGTGGTCATGTACACAGAAATTTATTCTAATTCATCTAACCATCCGGCGGTTTTGTTTATCTCCCTCTTAAAGAATTTGCCGATATTCTCGGGGGCATGCGCTTGATGATATTTAAAATATATATAATCGTCCATAACACCTACAATCTCTATCTTGCCAGTCAGATGAGACATCATATACTTAAACCTTTTACTGTGCCCGTTAAGCCTCTTTTTTGCAGCTTCTACAATTTCGTAGCCCTTATACAAAGGTACTTGAAAATAACTCTTTACCCGCTTTACAGGTCGGCATTGGAATAGATAATAAGGAATAACGCCGATACTCACAAGTTTATTTTGTAATTCCGCTAAAGTCTCCGGATCATCATTCACGCCCTTAAGTAAAACGGTTTGATTGTCCACTATCACGCCAGCGCGAATGAGCCGACTAACAGCGCCAGTAGCTTTCGCGGTAATTTCCCGTGGATGGTTAAATTGTGTTACTACATAGATTCGTCTATTTTCATGCGAGTTCTTTTCCAGTAGCGTCAATAACTCGTCATCTTCCAGGATCCTATCAGGGAATGTCACTGGAACTCTGGTCCCGAACCTTATGAAATCTAAATGCGAGATGTCTGAGAGCCGCTCTAAAAAGTCACTGAGCACTTCCGTTGATAAAACAAAAGGATCACCACCGGTTATAAGCACATTATTAATCTCTTCATGTTCTTCAATGTATTTTGCCGCACCATTGAATCGCAGCATTATCTCTTCGGTTGGCAGACCAACTAACCTTTTTCTGAAACAATATCTACAATACATTGCGCATCTATTTGTCGCTAAAATCAAGGCAGTTTGCGCATATTTGTGCTGCAAACCGGGCATTTTTGTGTTTTCGCGCTCACCGCTCGTATCATAAGAGCCCGCGCGATTTAGCTCTTCTTCTGAGGGAACCGCCATCTTTCTAATTGGGTCGTCAGGATCATTTTCATCAATTAGTGTCATATAATAACGGGTAATACGCATCGGGTGTATATCAATAATTTCTTGTAATATTGCCCCTTTTTTAGGGTCCAATTCCATATATTCACCCAACTGTGCAATTGTGCTAATGCTTTCTTCGAGTTCCTTTTCCCATGCCATATTACAACCTCCTTAATGGTTTAGATTCCCAACCCCTAAAGTTGATACAACAATGAATAAACGAGAACAATCCGTAGTAGTTCGTCTATCTCCACTCGCACTAGACGGCAAATTAACCACTTTTCTGTACTTTTACTGTAGTGGCCTTTTTTATCGCTCTTACCTGTGTATTAGGTATATAAGCGCGATCATATAAAAGCCTTTTGCTTTTTTGCAGTCTCACATAGCTTTAAATAAGGAGCATTTCATATCGAGCTTTTGAGTAGCTAAACATTCACAGAAGATTAAGAGAACTCCAAATCCTCAAGCTTATCCAACGATTCTCTATTACCTATGACCACAACGGTATCGCCCTCCAGTATTTCATCTTCGGGACCTATATAAGATATGACCTTTTCATCTCTTATGATCGCGAGTATAGTCGTCCCAATTTTCTCCTTTATCCGCAGATCTTTTACTTTCTTATTTGCTATTTTCGCACCATGCTCAACTTTTATGCTTTCTAAAGAAGCCGCTCCTGTCTCCGTAGCGAACTCTAAGAAATCCACGACTGCAGGCTTTATCAAGCTCTTTGCCAGCCTCCGCCCACCTACTTCCTCTACGATAACTACTTTTTTCACACCTATACTGTATAACCTCTTAGCAGCCTCTTCCGAGCTCGCTCTCGCTACCAACTCTAAATTCTTGTTTATGTCTTTTGCGGTAACAGAGAGCAATAAATTGCTACAATCAGAGGGTAGAGTAGACACCAGCCCGGAAGCACGTTCCACGCCCGCTTCCATCAATATATTATCCTTTGTGGCATCACCTTCCACTATGGGTATCTCATTCTTCCTCAGTTCTTTTATCACCTCCGGATCGTGCTCAATTATTACAAAGTCAAGACCGTCTTTTCTGAATTCGTCTGCTATTACATTGCCCGTACGACCACCGCCGCAGATTATCTTGTGTTTTTGCAATTTCGCCACGCCCCTTTTTACCCGCGCCATACCATATGCTGTACTTAGCCTTCCTTCTAATACTGATTCTATTAACTC
This sequence comes from Methanobacteriota archaeon, assembly GCA_034660415.1. Classification (GTDB taxonomy): domain Archaea; phylum Halobacteriota; class Syntropharchaeia; order Alkanophagales; family Methanospirareceae; genus Methanophaga. The sequence continues at coordinate 7,684 of JAYEJE010000202.1, forward strand.
TATTAGCACATATAAGGTTATGCCAACGCCCATTATGATCAATGCAGCCGTAAATATTTTGCCGTTTTGTGTCTCAGGAACTATATCGCCGTATCCAACAGTGGTAACAGTTGCGATAGTTAGGTATAATGCATCAAAGGGGGTGAGCCCTTCGATATAGATAAAGCCCACTGTCCCTACCACAGCCACCAAGAATAATAAACAAATAGCGATTTTTGCGTGTCGTAT
>JAYEJE010000203.1:0-7879 GCA_034660415.1 Methanobacteriota archaeon
ATAGCAGGGCTTACTCCGCTTTTTACGATTTACGATTCCGTGGGACGGGCATTGAAGGATTTGGAATGGAAAGAGAATAAGATGGGCGAAAAGCATTGGAAAATAAAATCCATTGACCCACGAATTGCGAGAGAAATAGGATTTCATGGGTCGCATTGGCATACCGCACATGGAGGCTACTTTGCTAACTCTACCATTGCTCGTCCTTTGATTACGGCACTCAAAGATGCCATTGCAATTTCGTCTCCTGCCGTAGTAGCAGACCTTGGTGCTGGTACGGGCTTTATTTTAAGCGAATTGCTTATGCAGGGTCAATATCCCGGAGTTAGGCTCATAAATGTGGATATTTCAGAACGCCAACTTGAGAAAGGTGAGGACTCCCGCATTTTATCTTTGCAAGTTTCAATAGACGAAATCACACGTGAACTTTTAGATCCCGGAAATAGACCATTGTTGTTTGTCATGCGCTCGGTACTCCATTATTTCGGGCACAAGGGTCTGCGTCCTCTTCTTGCCTATCTGCGTTCACAAATGAAAACAGGCGAATTTTTCGTGCATCAAACTGCCTGCTTCGAGCAGGAGTCTGATGCACAGCGAGTTAACCTACTTTATCAACGGATGCGAGTTAATAAATGGTTTCCTACCGTTAGTGAGCTGAGCACATACTTAAGGGAAGAGGGTTGGACAGTAGAGAGTATCTCACCAGCGCCAAAGATACTTGCAACATCTCAGGATTTAGCTGAACGCTATCAGCTTGGTAAAAAAGATATTTATCGTATCCGCGATGAGATAAGTCAACTGTATGGTGAGGCACCGGGAATGTTCGTTGCCACTCCGGATGGTTTTTATGACTATGGACATTATAAAATATTCTCTTGTAGAGCAACCTGAGCACAACAACACAAAAAATCCGTGTAAATCGATGTCCTGAATAGAAGGGAGTAGTGGGATACTTACTATATACTGAAAAAGAGGAAATAATAAGAGGGATGGGAACGAAAAAGATAAGATGAAAGTTGTTGTCTTGGGTGGGGGATTTGGAGGTCTGAGTGCCGCAAGCAAGCTGAGTGAGCTGCGAAATCGCTCGAAAGACGTTGGTATTACAATGATTGACCGCAAAACGAGACTTGAATATCTGGCGGCACATCCGGAGATACTGAGTGGAAAAGTTACACCAGATGAGATTTCAGGAGATTTAAATAAATTCACAGCAAAAATAGGTGCGGAATTCATAAATGATACTGTTGTAAACATTGATTTTAAAGCGAAAAAGGTGAAGACGGGAAACGAGGGAAGAGAAATACCATATGATTTTCTCGTGATTTCTGTCGGTGCCGAGCAGACATTTTTTGGTATCCCTGGTGCAGAAGAGCTATCGCACTCTGTCAATACGTTAAAAGGTGCGGTAGAGACGAAAAATGCACTTGATAAACTCGATTTCTTCGCAAAGGCGATTTGCATTGCCGTTATAGGTGCCGGGCTAACAGGCGTAGAAGTTGCCGGCGAACTGATTGATTACCTCTGGGACAAGGAAGCATCAGCGGAAATATCTATTGTGGAGATGATGCCACGGGTATTGCCAACTTTCCCCACCGAGAACGTGTCAAATTATGTGGCAAAATTCCTTTTAGATAGAGGTGTTGAGATATTGACGGAAACGGCGGTGCAAGAAGTAAGGGAGCACGAAATAACATTCAAAAACGGGAAGAAACGCCATTATGACATTATCATCTGGACGGCAGGGATAAAACCAAACAGCCTCTTAGAGAAACTCGAAGTACCAAAGGTGAAGGGGTGGCTAAAAGTGGACCCCTATCTCCGTGTGGAAGGTATGAAGGACGTATTTGCAGTTGGCGATACGGTATCTTTCGAAAGTGAAGGTGTTCGTGCTGGTCAGAATGCGGAAGAGGCAGAGCGACAGGGAGAAGTAGCTGCGGAGAATATAATAAAAACGATAAAAAACCTTTCTTTTAAAAAGAAAGCTTTACAAAAGAAATATTATTCTTTATATGGAATGAAAGAGGAAAAATTGCGGAGATACCGACCAAAGAATACAATACAGAATCCACGAGCTTTTATTTCGCTCGGTAGTAATAAAGCAGTGATGTATTTCAGAGGAGCGGTGATAAAAGTCCTTGCATACCGGTTGAAGAAGTTCGTGGAATGGAATTATATGAGGCGATTTAAGTAAAGGAAAAAAAGAGGTAAATAGACAAGAAGAGACAAGAAAATAAATTATTGACACAGATTAACGCAGATTAACACAGATAGACGATAAAAATCAACAATGCCAAACTTAAATTTAGAAAATCCGCGTAAATCAGTGTAAATCTGTGTCTTAAATAGAAGGAAGTTATGCTTTATATACAATGAAAAAAATGGAAGAAAAAAGGAGGGGAACTATGACAATTAAAGCAAATGATGTAATTGTGCCCTTGGATGTTCCAAAGGCAGTGCGGGAAAAGTATATCAACAATTATTTAGAGATTACCAAGAGAACTGGGCGATTGATGCTTTTTGCAGGCGATCAAAAAGTAGAGCACATGAATGACGATTTTTATGGCGAAGGGATTCATCCAGATGATAGCTCGCCAGAGCATCTATTCAGGATTGCCAGTCAGGCGGAAATCGGCGTTTTCGCTGTTCAGCTTGGACTGATTGCCAGATACGGTATGCGTTATCCTGATGTTCCTTATCTGGTAAAACTGAATTCCAAGACAAATCTGGTCAAGACTCCTCAGTCCGACCCATTCAGTCAGCAGTGGCTGGATGTTCAACAGGTGGTGGATTTTCGTGATAACAGCGGATTAAATATACTGGCAGTGGGCTATAGTGTCTATCCAGGAAGCGAGAATGAGGCGGAGATGTTCCGTCAAGCTGCACAGATTGTCTACAATGCACATCAATATGGTTTGATAACCGTATTATGGATATATCCCCGTGGTAAGGCGGTGGCAGATGAGAAAGAGCCCCATCTGATTGCGGGTGCCACAGGTGTGGCTGCATGTATTGGCAGCGATTTTGTTAAGGTGAACTATCCCAAAAAGGAAGGCTATGAGTCAAGAGAGATATTTAAAGAGGCCATCCAGGCAGCGGGCCGCACAAAGGTAATTTGCGCTGGTGGGTCCAGTGTTGATGTCGGGTCGTTCCTCAAAAGACTTCATGACCAGATACATATCAGTGGTGCTACTGGAAATGCTACGGGTAGAAATATTCATCAAAAGTCGCTCAAAGACGCAATCAGAATGTGCAATGCCATTTATGCCATCACCGTGGAAGAGGCGAGCGAGGAAGAAGCTATAAGGATATATCATTCAACAACTTGAAGGTAATCTCTCATCGCTATCTTGGTGATCCAGAAGCTCTTCGAAAAGCAGCCGAGGAGGTCGTCAATCAAGTGAAGTTGTGATGATATTGCTCCGGCTAATATCTCTTTCCGGAATGAGTAGGATAAAGAGATAATATTGGTCCCAATTATGATTATGCATGAAGATAGAGGAGAAGAAAGAGGAAATGTATGGGACGTGAAAATTTTATTAACCCGGTCCAACTAAGATTTGGAACAAGTGGCCTCAGAGGCCTTGTTGAGAGCATGACCGACATGGAATGCTATATAAACACTCGTGGCTTTATTGACTATCTTATTGGAATTGGAGATATTAAAACAGGTGATACCACATACATTGCTGGTGACCTCAGGTCTTCAACTGAGCGAATCATGATTGCAGTAGCTAAAGGGATTGAGGATTCGGGCAGTAAAGCAGAAAACTGTGGCAGAATTTCTTCTCCTGCTTTAGCATACTATGCCATGCAAAAGGGTAAAGCCAGCATTATGGTTACTGGAAGCCACATCCCAGATGATAGAAATGGCGTTAAATATAATAAAAGGGAAGGAGAAGTCTTGAAGTCGGATGAGCCAGGCATTCTTGCCCAGGTAGCTAAGATAAGAAAAGAAGAATATGCCAAAACTGTGCAAGAGTCCATATTTAATGACAAGGGCATGTTTAAAAACCCAATCTCCTTAGGCCCAGTCAATTCCGAACCAAGGAAGTTTTACATTGACCGCTACTTACAGGTCTTCTCAAAAGATTCTCTCAAAGGAAATAAAATTGTCTTCTACCAGCACTCTGCTGTGGGAAGGGATATAGCAGTAGAGATATTGGAAGGTTTAGGAGCCCAAGTTATCCCTGTTGGCAGGAGTGATGCCTTCATCCCGGTGGATACAGAGGCAATAAGAGAAGAAGACCTTAAATTAGTAAAGAATTGGGCGGACCAATACAATCCCTTTGCTGTCCTCTCAATTGACGGGGATTCCGATAGACCCTGGCTATCAGATGAGAATGGAAGGTTCTTAAGGGGAGATATGTTAGGGGTTTTAGCAGCCAAATATCTTGAAGCTGACTTTGCTGCCGTTCCTGTAAGCTCAAATGATGCCGTTGATACGGAATTAAAGGAAAAGCTTAACTTAACGAAGACCCGGATAGGCTCACCGCATGTAATTAAAGCAATGCATGATGCCTTTGATAAAGGATTTAAGAAAGTAGTCGGTTGGGAGGTAAATGGTGGATTTCTTACCCAGACTGACTTTCAAATCAATGAAGAACCCTTAAAAGCCCTTCCCACAAGGGATTCTATTCTTCCTTTAATCTGTGCTTTACTTTTAGCTATTAAGCGGAAAAAGACATTGTCACAACTAATTGATGCTCTTCCTGAGCGATTCACCCAGGCAGACCGGATAAAGTTCCCCATCCGGATGCAGGAGTTTAAAAAGAAGAGCGAAAAAATCATCGAAAGCATCTCTCCTGAGGATAAAAACATAGACCAGGCATATTTTGATGACCTGATAACAATTGTCTACAAGGAAGGAGAAGAGATGGTGCTTTCTAAAGAAGAACCATTAGCAGAAGACTTGCGGATAAAGAAAAAGCAACTTGAAGAGATTTACTTTAATCCATCAGGGTTTAAACCCATCTTTGGGATGATATTTACAGATGGAGTGCGGATAATCTTTAAAAGCAACGATGTTATACACTTCAGACCGTCAGGTAATGCGCCTGAGTTTAGATGCTATTCCAATGCCAATACCCAGGAAAGAGCCGATGAGATTGTAACCATGGGAATAAAGGAGATCATACCGAAGATGGAAAAGGGACTTATTGATGAATCTCTAGCATGGCCGGATGATGCAGTCAAAGAATTCTTAAAAACTCCGTCCTTTATTGATATTAAACCTCAGATTGCTGATTATAACTGGGGTGGAAAAGGAAGAGATGCCTTTATACCGGATTTCTTGGGAATAACAGAGTGGAACAAATTTGCTGCTGAAGCCTGGTATGGTTCTCATCCCAGACTACCCAGCCTAATAGAGCCTTTATTGCTGCCTTTAAATGAATTCATTGACTACAACGATGAAATAGCCAGAGCGATATTAGGGGCACGGATTTTTAGATTTTTTGCATACCGCAGAACGCTTCCCATAATGTTTAAGATTTTAGATGCTCAAAAGCCACTGTCTATCCAGGCACATCCATGGGACGGTTTGGCAGCAATACTCAATATACTGGATTCCGAGAACTATCCGGATGCAAATCTCAAGATCGAAGCTCAGTTTGCCATAGATAAGAAAGGGCTGACCATGTTAAATGGATTTAAACCGTTTGAGGAACTAAAAAGTGATGTGCCGGGATTTGAGCAAAGGTATAATGAACTATCGAAAAGAACGGGAGGTAAAAAGGAGAAGTTGCTCGGTGATTATGAATATCTTTTTGATTTAGACGAATTTCTTGAGGTGTATTTAAGAACTCGTGAGCTTACAGTAAGCAGGGAGATTAGAGAGGAACTGATTAACCAGTATGCAGAAGATTTTAATGCGTTTATGCAAGATAAACGGAATAAATGGACTTTCGAAGAAGCTTTTTTGCTGGTAGACTTTGCCCACGCATTAAGTAAACCCGAGGCAGAAAGAGATGAAATCATAGATAAATACCTTAATATGATTTATTTAAATGAAGGTCAAGGTATTTTGAACCCCGCTGACCATCCGCATTCAGATATAAGGGGGAAATTTATAGAAGTAATGAGTTCAGGTGACGATACAATAAGAGCTGGAAAGACCACTAAATTAGTAGATATTACTGCTCTCTTAGCTTCTCTTTCTTTTAAGTATGGAAAACCAGAGGTCCTTAAAGCACAACCAACAGAGGATGCTCACATAGAGCGCTTAATTAACATCCCAGAGTTATTTAACTTACAGTCAATCCGGCTGAATAAGAAAGAGAAAGTGGAAGGAGAGGTTAATGATGGATTTTGCATGTTAATCGTAATGAAAGGTTCAATAAAAGCTCAAGCCCAAAATGGTGCTGTTACCACCCGCACTCGCGGCGAAGCCACTATAGTCCCTGCTATACTCAAATCGTACTCTATTACTTCTCTTGAACCGGAAACACAAGTTATGCGTGTTTTTGTTTAAAATTTAACAAAACGAAGGAAGTCAAAGCCATCCGTACTTACTGAATATAAGACTCGCGAAATCTCATCCATTCCCATGGCCCGGTAAAGAAGGTGAAATAGACTGTAGTCATAAACAACTGTGGGATAAAAAAAAGAGGAAAGAGACCTCTTTACAGCTCTATGTGTTGGGTTGATCTATTCAACGCGGAATCTCGGTTTCATTTCCCCCAGGTAGAATATCTTTTTCATTTTCCTCAGGCAGCATACCAAACATGTCACCAATATCCATAGCAGCCTCAGCCTCTGGTGGTAATTCTATCGTTACCGGCACGTTATAATCGTAGAGTCTCATGTTAAAGTCGATCGCAATTGTAGCTTCCTCTTCTGTATCTGGATTTGTAGTCGTCATATCCACTGTCTCTTCTGCCTTCATCACGAGATACGTATCCTTTGCTATCCATCCAGTCATTGACATATTCATCATTTCGATGGTGTCTTCGATTTCATCAGTATCCATTACGTCCTGGTTCTCAAAGCCTGGTATGCCTAGCTCGTCCATTGTTGTTTGATTCATCAAGAATTCCAAGAGATTTTTGAAGTCTAGCTCGAGTTTTAGCACATAGCAATCTGTATCGTTCACTACCCCATCATCTAAAAGTGTCACATTCGTGCAATTCTGTAGCATCCTTTGCAGCAGTTCTAGTTGGTCCTGAGATGGCAAGTAGGACTCATTGTATGTCTCATTGTATGTTTCATTCACCACAGGCTGTTCCATCTTAATCCATGGCATAAATGGGATACCCATGTCAATCTTCATGTATATAGTGTTATTGATGAGATACATCTCCGTCTCTATTGTTTCTGGTATATCCATTGGGAGCTCACCTGCGCCCATGTTAGCGTCCTCACCCATATCTCCACTTGTGTTCATATTTATATTCATTGCCATCCACATTGATTTGTTTATGATGTCCTCTACGCCGCTCCCATTGACTTTTATTGTCATTTCAGTTACATTAGTTCCGTTGCCCGTTAGCGTATGTACCGTCATGTCCATGTCAAACTTGTAGGTCGTTATTTCTTCCGAATTATTAAGCACGGCCGCTATTATTTCATCTGGACTCTGTGCACTCGCATAACTCGAAAGCATCATGACTGCTGCAATTACAACTACGACTATTAGTCCCCCCTTCATTTTCATTTTCATTTTTTTTTCACCTCCTTCTATTATATCTGTTCTTTATAGATTCCCTCATACTATTCTAAATGTCAAACTATAAAAAGCTTTTCAATTAAAAAAATATCTCATAAAATGTAAACCACATATAATATAATAGCTGAAAAATGATAACAAAAAGGTTTATTGGTGCGGTTCTGATCGCCATTTTGATGTCTTCACTTGCCGGGATGGCGGGTTGTGTTGATGAGG
>JAYEJE010000204.1:0-7835 GCA_034660415.1 Methanobacteriota archaeon
GGTACATGCGAAGAGGCATAATAGTCGGGCATCGCGGTTATGAAGAAGTGCTAAAAGCGATGAATGAGCGGACTAAATTCGCGGTGATGAGTGGTTTCATGCCTTCCGGGAGAGTCCATCTCGGCGGCAAGATGGTAATGGACGAGATCATATGGCATCAGCGTATGGGTGGTGACGCCTTTGCGTGCATTGCAGATATGGAATCGCATTCGGTCCGGGGCATCCCGTGGAGCAAATGCAGGGAAATCGGGCTAAACGAATACATCTTGAGCCTTGTAGCGCTGGGTTTCGATCCCGATAAGGGGCATATATACTTCCAATCGGGCGATAAGAGACTACGAGATCTCGCTTTTGAACTTGGAAAGGTGGTAAACTTCAGCGAACTAAGTGCAATATACGGATTCTCGGGCGATGTGAATATATCACATATGATAAGCGTATTGGTGCAGAACGCGGACATATTACAGCCGCAGCTTCTTGAATATGGAGGCCCCAAACCCGTTGTCATCCCGGTTGGCATTGATCAGGACCCGCATATACGACTGACTCGCGACATAGCATCGCGAATGAGGATGTTCCGTGTAGAGAAGCGGTTTGATAAGGACCAGAAACCGTATATAAGTGTAAGGGAGAAGCAAGCGGGTAAGGAAGCGTTGGAAGCAGTTGCGAGCCGAATAGAAGGTCCGAAGAAGGTATATGAGATGCACATTGATGTCTTTGGCATCGAAGCAACTGAGATAGATAGAAACATGCGGGAGATAGAGGAAATAGTGCGGGCCGTGGAGCAGGAATACGGCGGATATGGGTTCTTTTTACCGGCTGCTACATACCATCGGTTTATGCAGGGGCTAACCGGTGGTAAAATGTCTTCCAGCGTTCCGGAAAGCTATATAGCGCTGACTGAACCACCGGAAGAAGCCGCGCGGAAAGTGAAACGGGCGAAGACTGGCGGTCGAGTAACAGTAGAAGAGCAGAAGAAACGTGGCGGGTTACCTGCACAATGCACGGTCTATGAACTTATGATGTTTCATCTGATAGACGAGGACGCGCATATAAAAGAGCTCTTTGAAGAGTGCAAAAACGGAAAACGGATGTGCAATACCTGCAAGTCGGAAGCTGCTGAGCTTATGTTCTCATTTATTAAACGGCATCAGGAAGAGCGAGAACGAGCAAAGGATGTTTTGAAGGGGCATGAAATTTATAAGCAATGGTTCTGAATAAGCGCCTTTGCCTTCTTAACTGCATCAACAGCGTCTTTACCGTATGCGTCTGCACCGATTTCCATTGCGTATTCCTCACTCACTGCGCTGCCTCCCACCATTATCTTCACTTCTAACTCCGCCTCGCGGAAATACTGTATGACCTCGGCCATGTATTCCCTTGTCGTGGTGAGTAACGCAGACATAGCGATAATATCGGCCCCTGCTTCTTGGACGCTTTTCGCATACGCTTCCTTTTCCACGTCTGTTCCTAAGTCAATGACCTCAAACCCATCTGAAGCGAGCATTATAGATACTATCTCTTTCCCTATGTCATGCACATCCCCTTTGACCGTACCGATAACGACTTTACCTATCTTCTCTTCTGCCTTTACCTCTTCTTGCAGTAGCGGCTTGAGTATTTGTAATGCCTTTTTCGCGTTCCAGCCGGAGACCATCAGTTCAGCATCGAAATATATCTCTTTGTATCCGCGCCCAATTTCACGTAGCCCTTCGCTCAGCTCGTCTAGGATCTCATAAGCATTCATGCTATTGTTCAGCTTCTCTTCGCAAAATGCTTCTATCTTCTTCTTCTTTACGTCAAGCAACGTGTCAACTACTGTATCTCCCATACATTAAGATATTATCTTCAAAGGTTTAATTTTAGTTTAGTTTACTTTACTTTAGTATGGAAATCATGAAGATCATATTCAAGGATCACGGAAAAGAGGCAAAACTCGTTAAGGGCCGAACCATACTTTCTTATCTGCAAGAGTTGGAAATAGACATAAATTGCCCATGCGGCGGCGAGGGGAAGTGCGGTCAGTGTTTGGTCGAAGTTGAGTACGCAACTGGAGCACTCTCTGATGTGACAGAAGCGGAAAAGAAATTTATACACGATGATCTGCATAGACTTGCCTGCCAGGCAAGAATTCTGAAAACCGATGAGCACATTTACGTGCGAGTACAAAAAAGAATTTATTACATTTTAGAATCAGGCGAATATAAGGAGATACCTCTTGAGCCGTTCGTGCACATAGAGGGAGAACAAGTCTTTTGCGAGTCTGAAAACCTGGGCGAATATACTGGCGAGCTATACGGTATCGCTTTAGACATAGGGACGACAACTCTTGCTATGTATCTAATAGACTTTGAGAGCGGGAAAGTGCTTTATGTAATATCCAGAGAAAATCCACAGACTAAATACGGTAATGATGTTATTTCGCGGATAGTATTTGCGCGAACAGGTCAGAACCGGCTCGAACGAGAAATTAGAAACGCCGTGAACGAAATGATCACCGCTATGGTAGACCCGAGTAAAGTCTTTGAGATGGTGGTAGTCGGAAATCCAATAATGAGAGACCTATTTTTCGGCTATTCCGTTGAGTCACTGGGCAAAAGCCCTTACGAACCTCTGAGTGTAAACGCGGTAAATAAAACTGCGAAAGAGCTCAGGCTTAAGGCAAATCAGAACTCACGTGTTTACGGGCTCCCTTTAATCGGCAGTTTCGTCGGTGCTGACGCTTTAGCTGTCACGTTGGCAACAGAGATATATAAAAGCGATAAAATAAGTATGGCGATTGACATCGGGACCAACACGGAGATCATACTGGGAAACCGAGACCGGTTGATTGCAACGTCCTGTGCTGCGGGTCCCGCGTTTGAGGGCGCAGGCATAACGTGCGGAATCGGGGGTGTAAGTGGCGCGATAAAAGACGTGACTATAGTGGACGGAGAAGCTATATACAAAACGATTGATGATGCCACACCTATCGGAGTTTGCGGTTCCGGATTAATAGATGTTCTGGCTGAGCTTCTGGAGAACGGAATAATTAACGGTATGGGTAAGTTCTTGGGCGATGAGAAGGAATTTATAATAGCCGAAGAGTTTAGTTTATCAGAACAGGATATAGATCAGTTGAATCTTGCGAAAACCGCTGTCGCAGTCGGTATAAAAGCACTCGTGGAGCGATACGGAATCGAGCTTGATGATATAGAACACGTCCTTCTGGCTGGTGGGTTCGGGAACTTTATAAACACGGAGAATGCAATACGTATTGGTCTTCTGCCCGCAGTGGCGCAGGAAAAGGTGAAGAAGGTTGGAAATGCCGCTCTGGAAGGTGCCCGGCAGGCGTTAATATCAAAGACAAAACGGATAGATGCAGAATCAATTGCAAACCGAATCGAGCATGTAAAACTTGAAGAAGAGGCTGACTTTCAGGAGAAATTCGTCAGTGAGCTTTATTTCCAGCAATATCTTTAGGGTATTTGATTCGCACTCATAACACCTCTAGCACTTTAACGATAACAATAGTCAAGAAGGCGGATGGAAGAGAGCGATGAAACAGAAACAGTATCTCATCTGTGCAATTTATTTGATCCGGATAGCAGTTGCCGAGTTCTCGATGACACTTGATCATCCAAAAAATATCTTGTGGATTTTCTGCTCAAAAATCGGTAGATTTTTGAGCAGATTCATTTCCTTCTCAATCTAAGCACTAAATATGCAACTGTAAAGAGTCCGGCAATAGCAAAAAGGGCTTCGAATACCGGTATTAGGTGTCGCGTTGGACTTGGCGAAGGCTTTTTTGTTGGCGTAGGCGTTGGACTTGGCGAAGATTTTTCTGTTGGCGTAGGTGTTGGACTCACCGAAGATTTTTCTGTTGGCACTGCCGAGGGTTTTAAACGGGATGAAGGTTCTGGACTTGACGAAGACATTGGGATTGTGGAGATAGTTGGTGTTATAACGGGAGTAGGTGTAGACGTGATAGCTGGAGATCTCTGTGTGGAAGTTGGCGTGGGTTCCGTAAGAACAATTTGAACTGTTCTTTCTATTCCTCCGACAGTAATCAAGAATTCACCTTCCGGTACGCCCTCGGTATCAACGTCAAGTTTAAAATCGCCATTTGAATCTGCAATGCACTTAATAGAAATGGCAATTTTTAGGTTTACTGAAGTTGCACCGTCTACGGCATCACCGGATATCTTAATATCCTTTTTGCCCGGCGGGATATCTATTTCAAGCCCGAATTTCTCCATAGGAAAAGAAAAGGAAAGCGTCACAACGCCATTTACTATTTTCAGTGGGGCCTCCATTACCGGTATCCCTGCCCACGTTGTAACCTTAACCATCTCGCCATTACATGTAGCCGTAAACGGCGATACCAACATTTGCATATTCTTTATATTTTCTGCGCGTGCCGAAATCTTCTTTTCACCCGCTATAAAATTGATACCCCGGAACTCCGCGCTATATCTATCTGTATCCGAAACAGGTAATGAAATCTCGAATGACGAGTCTAACCATACCGCTTCGTTTGGTGCTGCCTTTCCGTATATTGAGAATGTATCCCCGTGTACAACAAAAGAGGGGACATTCAATTCCGTTACGCTTGCGCCTGCAATTGGTACTGACGCTATGAACGCACAGAGTAACAATAGACCGCTGCAAGATACTGCATTAATATGCTTCCTCTTCATCTCACCCACTACAAATTAATTTGTCATTATGGCTCAAATAATAATATAAGACTTTGATTGACATATCCACCCCTCGAAAAGTGGTTTGACTAGGTATATCGTTTTTCAATATTTAAATGTTCTGGTAATTACTGGGGTTAACCTCGAAGATTTTAGTTGTTATAGTACAAGGGAAATCCCGGATTCAATGCCACAATTCCCGCCGATCTACATGCTTCCAGAAAAATACCAGCGCAGTAAGGGTGCTAAAAGCGGCTATGAAAACCACCTGCGTTGCAGCTCCGCCCTCCAAATTTAGTACCCCTTGCACAAGAACAAGCGCGACTATAAGCGAAGAAAAAGAGATACCAGCAGCATAAATGCCGCGCCTTGCATGATCCTTTGAGAATTCATACAAGAAGACTGCCAATACCGCACCAACAAATACCACCTGCACAAACCAGCCGATAACAAAAGCGCTTATGATGAGGATAAAGAGTACTTTTGTCCTAGCAAAGGTCAGTTCTTCTTCCTCCTTTATCCGTAGTCCTGCATCAAGCAGTAATAAAGATGGTACCGCGACACTCAATACAGGAATTAAATCCGCTGCGTACACGTTCGCCACGTTAAGTTGATAACCTATAGCCAGAGCGTAAACGAGGAACAGTAATAGGAATATATCCTTCTTGCGCTTCACCTTTGATAGATAGAGCAGTGGGAGGAACAGCAGGGGTAACGTTAGGCCTGCTATCAGTCCTCCTATTGCCGCAGCAATCACCGCTATCGTGATCATTAAGTCCCGAATCCCCCCTTTGTTCTAATCGTCTCCAAAAGGTCCGAAGGACCCAAATCGAATGTGGAAACTATACCGTTCAGTTTTTTTACAAGCTCTTCTCGCTCCTTATACCTCTTGTAGAGCCATATAAGCCTATCCCTGTCCAGTCGCTCTGAATCATAAAACAAGAGTGGGTTGGGAGTCAATAGCAGGATTTCGTACACCTTCCGCAATTCTAATAGGACCTTTATCAGCTCGCTTGTATTTGCAGTGATGTCCGCAATGAAGATCACAAAAGCGGTAGAGGGTAAGGCGCTTATCGCCTCTGCCAGACTGGTGGCCGAACTCTTTCTCCCCTTTATCGCCGGCAGTATCTTCCTGATAAACGCTCTACTTTCTTCTTTTAATCGTAAACTCTTCTCTGGTACCGATGCCTTCAGGCCCATTAACGTTGTTGGTATCGCGCCTATCTTCAGTGATGACGCTATCTTCTCCACATGCTCTAGACCTTTTGTTCTCGCAGCTTCTACCCGCTTAACCCCGTAATCATCATATACTACTAGCCCCAACCTGCTTTTTCTTAACGCATATGCGAGTTGAAGCGTCAGAGTGGTTGCAAAATCTATCTTCGAACTCTTTATCCCCTTCCTCATCTCCTTCCCGGCATCTAAAACGATATAAACATCACTCTCTCGCTCCTTCAAGAAATCCTTGACTATCAACTCCCCGAGCCGAGTCGTCGCCTTCCAGTCGATATGCCGCTGCTCATCGCCGGGCTGAAACTTCCGCAGAGAGTCTAATTCCAGTGACTGTAACCCGAAGAAGGCTTGATATGCTTCGGTGAACTTGAGCGTTTCTCCTGCTTCACTATCCGCTCTTATCTTGTCCAGGTTCGGATACACTTCCACCTCTTTCTCTGATCCCGGAGCATGCATAAAATCCTCGTAGTATAATTCTCGTAATTCGTTTACCCGTATTATAGGGTCCTTTATGGTAAATATTCCCCTCACCGGCGTGATACTATACTCAACCTCCTTCTCCTCATGACCTTTCAGAAACAGCGAAGGTGTCTCCGCTTTAAAGCTTGGGGGTAACTGCTCAAAAACGTCTAGCTCCACGCTCTTTGTGCTGAGATTCTTCAGCCTCAGCTTCGTTTTTACACGCTCTCCATCCTTCAACTTCCGCGCTATCTCACGTTCCGATTCCAGCTCAGGTGAAAACTCGACACGAAGATATATTAAATAATATAAGATTAGTGAACCAAGTAAAGCGGGAAAGATATTTCTGAAGAGATACCCCTGGACAAAGAGCAGGAAGACTAAGAGCAACAGGACCTCTTCTCGCTTCATTTTCGGCTACTTCGGAACCTCTAAGTCATCCAGGATCTCAGTTATTAACTCCACACTCTTAAAGCCATCTATCTCATGCTCTGTCTTTATTATTATTCTATGGCACAATGCGCATGAAGCGAGTTCTTTTATATCATCTGGAATGACATACGCTCGGCCTTTCAGGAATGCTAAGGATTTAGAGCCGAATAATAACTGTTCAGATGCTCTTGGACTCGCACCGAGCAAAACACGTTCATCGTTTCTCGTTCTCGATAAAAGCTCGTATATATAATCGATGATTGCTTTGCTTGCTTTAACTTTTTGCGCATTCTTCATCAACGACAGAACATCATTACAGTTCATCATTTTCTCCACGGTATGGAACTCTGAACTCTCTTTCTTTCTCAGTAAAAGCAGTTCATTATTCCGGTCAAGGTATCCGACCTGGATTTTTATCATGAACCGGTCGAGCTGGGCTTCAGGTAGATTGTAAACCCCTTCGGTCTCAACAGGATTCATGGTTGCTATAGCGAGGAACGGTTTTGGTAGAGGATAAGTAGTCCCTTCGATAGTAACCTGCTGCTCTTGCATAGCTTCGAGCAGTGCAGATTGTGTTTTCGGCGTCGCCCGGTTTATTTCATCAGCAAGTATAATATTAGCAAATATCGGGCCTTTTCGCACACGGAAATTCATCTCTTTCTGGTCATAAAACACGCTCCCTATAACGTCCGCGGGCATCAAGTCGGGCGTTAATTGAATACGGGAAAATGATAACCCAATAGCGCTGGCGAACGCATTAGCAACTGTGGTCTTCGCAACACCTGGCATTCCCTCAAGTGTAACGTGCCCGCCCGAAAGCATAGTAACTGCCAGCAGCTCTATGACTTCGTCCATCCCTACTGCTGCATTACGGATTTCCTCTTTTAGCCGCTCTATAAAAGCCCTTCCCTCTCCTTCCTTGTCCATAACTATCACCGAATTTTGTCCCTGTTTGTATTTCATTAACTATTCTTTTAAGTGTTTTTATATCTATTCCTTCTGGCAGATCTTTATACAGGTCCGCCCCTCTAC
>JAYEJE010000205.1:0-7763 GCA_034660415.1 Methanobacteriota archaeon
CATTCTCTCCTTTCAAATACCTCCATCTTTAATTTAAGCGTTTTCACAAATTTATGTGCATGTAGAAAAGACGAAACATGGGTCTATGATCAAATAAATAGAGGAATGTATGTATTGTATGGATAGTTAATATAGTAGGAGATGATAGCAATGGTAGAAGAACTATCAGGCAACATGAAAAAGGTGTATGATGCGATGCTAAAGAAAGGTGCGACAAGCGAGGAAAAGGCAAAGGGTATGGAAGACATAGTAAGGGAAGCGAAAATCCCGAAGGGTGTGGTGGCGAACAGCATAACCGAGCTGATAAAGAAGAAACTTGTGAAGAGGAAAGCGGGGGAAAAGACCGCAAAGTACTACATACTTGGATGATTCAAGCTCTTTCTGATAATTGCTGCTGGAAAAGGAAGTAGTTTTGATAGATGTATCCAAAGGCAGAGAAGGGAGAGAGACTAACTATATGTGTAGGAGGAAGAGAGGGATTATGAGAATATCCGAAGAGAAATAGAGAATACTAAAAATGAAAATCGCATACGTATCAACCTATCTGCCCCAGCAGTGCGGGATAGCCACTTATACCGATTATGTCATTCATGGACTACAAAAGGTGAGTCCCTTAGTGGACATTAAGGTGGTTGCCGAGACGGGGGCGTCACCAGTTAAGCAGGAGAAATTTGAGGTGGTTCCCTGCTGGGATCGGAATGAAAATTATGTGGACCCGATCATAAGCAATGTAAAGGACGTAGATATAGTCCATATTCAACATGAGTACGGCATTTACAAGTTTGATGACAGACTGCCAACGCTGCTTAAGCAATTGAAAACAGAGAAAAAAAGGACGATCATAACTATCCATTGTATAACGCCCTTCCAATTCGCTAAAGGAGAAGTGTTGATGATGGCCGAGAATTGCGTTAAGAAAATTGCTGCACTTGCTGACGAGGTTATTGTACATCTCGAATCGCAAGAAGCAATATTAGAGCGACTCGGAATACCATCAGAGAAGATTCATATTATTCCGCATGGAACAGAGGTCAGTAATGAAGCTAAGAAAAAATCGAGGGTGCGGCTGAACTTACCGGAAGAAGGCAAGATAATGACTGTATTTGGTTTTATCAATCCCTTTAAAGATCTGGATGTTTCGCTTGAGGTGATCAAAGAGGTAAAAGAAGAAGTCGAAGATTTGTATCTATTTATTGCCGGGGGACTTCCACCGGGCGCATCAAAAAAAGCTAAGGATTACGTCGAAAAACTCAGAAAGAGGATAAAAGAACTCGACCTCACCGATAACGTGATATTCCCAAATAAATTCATTCCAAACGATGAGATACCCAATATTTTTGGTGCTTCTGATGTTGTCCTGTTCCCACATTATCACGAAGACAGGTCTGTTTCTGGTTCTCTTCATCTCGCAATAGGAGCAAAGAAACCTGTTATCGCTTATAGAATGCCAAAGTTTGAGGAGGTTAAAAATATCTCTGATGAACTGCTCGTTCTTCCTGGCAATGCATCAGGAATTGCAAAAACTGCTATTCGCATTTTTACGGATAAAGAATTTGAGCATTATGTACTTGAGAGAACGGATCAATATCGGAGAGCAACTTCATGGCCGGTGACCGTACGCAAACATTTACGCTTGTATCTGGGCGTGGATTAGAGGGATGGCGGTGAGGCTGATAGAGGCGGAAGAGGTGTACACGCATATGCGGCTAACGATAATAGGTGGTGCAGGGGCGATGGGGCGCTGGTTTGCTGCTTTTTTCAAAGCGAACGGTGCTGAAGTGCGGATAGTTGATACAAACGCAAATACGGGCGAGATTGCAAAGCGGCTGGGTGTGCAGTTTTCGAATACTGACATTTTAATGGAAGGCAAGCTAAACGAAGAGATTCTAGATGCCGATGTAGTGCTCATCTCGGTGCCCATAGATATAACGGCACGTGTGATAGAGCGAGTAGGACCAAAGATGCATGCAGGGTCCCTGCTGATGGACATAACCACAGTGAAGAAAATGCCCGTGGAAACAATGGCGAGATGTACAAACGCGGGTGTGGAAATTCTTGGGACACATCCTTTATTTGGCCCTTCGACAAAGAGTATGCAAGGTCAAACGGTCATATTCGTGCCTTCAAAAAAGGGTCAACTATACGAACGGATCTATGAGCTGTTTGAGGGTGCGGGAGCGAAGATCGAACTTTTAACTGCAGCGGAGCATGACGAAATAATGGCGGTCATACAAGGGCTGACCCATTTTGTTCTTATATCGTTCGGCATAGCGTTAAAGAATCTTGATTTTGACGTTGCCAAGTCAAGGAGATACATGAATCCAATGGTGGCGATTTTAATGGACTTTGTAGGTCGGCTATTGCATCAGGACCCGCACTTATCTGCACTGATACAGACGAATTTTGAGATGGGCGAGATACACGAAGCTTTTTTATCTGGAGCAAACCGGTTATTTGAATTGGTATCCGCAGGTAATGTGGAAGAGTTTATGGCTGAGACGAGGATGGCTGTGAGACACTTCGGTGATACAAAAAGAGCACAGCTAGATTCAGATAAGATAATAGAAGAGCAGATAAACCTTTCTTCAAGAAAATTAATTGTTGACATAGATTAACGCAGATTAACGCAGAAGAAATCAAATCAGTGTAAATCTGCGTCCTAAATCAAATTTATTTATGGGTAGAAGTTATAGTTTACAAACAATAAAAAGAAAGCTATTCGATCTTATCCGCTTCCTCCACGCTGTAGTCCTCGTGCACGATCTTTGTGATCTTTCTGATGAGCAATGTCGGATTCTCCGCCTGGAAAATATTTCGCCCGATAGAAACGCCCATAGCACCAACATGTATTGCATCGTAGATCATCTCAAATAACTCCTGCTCGGTGTCCATCTTCGGTCCTCCGGCTATCACCACGGGGATCTGACATCCCTGCACCACCTCCTTGAATGTATCTGGATCGCCAGTGTAGTTGGTCTTAATGAAATCAACACCTAGTTCTGCCCCTACCCGTGCAGCATGCTTGACGTACTCGACATTGTGCTCGGACTTCACCTTTGAACCGCGTGGGTACATCATAGCCAAAAGCGGCATGCCCCAGTGATCACACAATCTCGCTACGCTACCGAGGTCCATCAGCATTTCTGCTTCGTCTTCTGCTCCGACATTTATGTGTATGCTCACTGCATCTGCTCCGATCTTGATCGCATCCTCAACCGTGGTCACCAGGACCTTGTGGTTCGGATCGGGTCCGAGGTTAGTGCTGGCGGACAAATGGATGATGAGTCCAATATCCTTCCCGTATCCTCGGTGGCCGTGTAGCGGTAGGCCCATGTGACCAAGAACCGCATTTGCCCCGCCTTCTGCCACTTTGTCTACCGTCTCGCGTAGATCTATCAGACCGGGAATCGGACCGACTGTGATACCATGATCCAGCGGTACAATTACTGCTCTGCGCGTCTTCCGATCGACGATTCGCTCCATTCTAATCGCCTTTCCAATTATATTCATAGTTAGCAAGTAGAGAAGGGTATAACTTAAAGCAGATGTGATTGCAAACTGCAGAGTTCAAATTGAAAAATGCAAACAAGAATTTTTTAAAAATCAAATATCATGAAAGTTTCTTTATGTAACTCCTCTTTTTTAAAAGGAGAATGAAGAGCATATTCGTTTTAGAGGAGCGGGCAATAGGGCAAATTGCCGCCGGGGAGGTTGTAGACAGGCCCGCGTCGGTGGTCAAGGAATTGATAGAGAATTCCATAGATGCGGGAAGCACGCATATAGTCGTAGAGGTGGGTAATGGAGGAAGCGATTATATCAGGATAACCGATGATGGCAGTGGCATTTGCGAAGAGGATACAGAAGTCGCATTTGAAAAACATGCAACGAGCAAAATAAAAGGTATAGAAGACCTAGTTTCTTTACATACGCTTGGATTCCGCGGTGAGGCGTTGCCGAGCATAGCCGCGGTGTCAAGGGTAGAGCTGAGCACAAGGCACAGAAGCGAAGATTTTGGCTCTTTTCTTAACTTAGAAGGCGGTGTACTAAAAGGAAGAAGAAGGACCACCCGGAGTGTTGGTACTACCCTGGAAGTCAAAAGCCTATTTTATAACCTCCCTGCACGAATCGGCACCATTAGATCTAAATCAACTGAACTACGACACATAGTGGATGTGTGCATAAATTACGCAGTGATCAATCCGGCGATAAAATTTGAGCTCTTTCATGATGATAAAAACATTATAAGCACGTTAGGTAATGGGAAGATGCTGGATGCTATTGTCAATACCTATGGTAGTAGCGTTGCTAATGATCTCGTCGAGTTAAAAGAACCGGATTCCTCTACCAGTTTTAACGTCCGTATCAATGGCTATATCTCCAAACCCGCGGCATCATACGGCACAAAAAAGCACCTGTTCACGTATGTAAATAACCGGTTTGTACGAAGCGAGCTCGTGGAGAGAGCGATAAAGAGAGGTTACATGACCTTGTTACCGAAGTACGCTTACCCGTTTGCTGTTCTCGCTCTTTCCATTGATCCGGGCGAAATAAATGTGAATATCCATCCGAAGAAGCATGAAATACGGTTTTACCATTCTGATGACGTTTTCCATTTTACCGCTGGTGCGGTCTCCACGACCTTACGCCAAGCAGATTTGATCCCCGAAGTGGTAGAGCGCGAAAAGGATGCCGTTGCAGCTCTTGATTCCTTCACACTGCCTCAAGAGAAGAAAACACCTGTAAGCGCGCAAACTTCCTTTCACGCGGATATGGATACAGATGTGCCGGACAAAGGCCGTTTAGACATCTGTTCCGTTCCTCTATATCAGGTACTCGATAGTTATATCATAGCGCAGAGCGAAGCGGACGATGTGATTATGATAGATCAGCATGCCGCGGCAGAACGAGCGAATTTTGAGCGGTTGATCGAGCGGTATGGCCGGCGAATAGATAAGCAAACGCTTTTAAGACCTTACGTGCCTGAACTCAGCCCACATCAATTTTATCTGATTCGGGAGAACGAGGAAGCACTTAGAGATATGGGCTTTGATATAGAGCGACTTGGCGATGACAGTTATATTATAAGGGCGATTCCTGTTGTCTTTCATGGTATGATCGGGGAGGATGAGATAACAGATGTGATAGTGCAATTAGTGGAGGAGAGTGGTAAAAGAGAAGAGCGGATAAAGGTTCTGTTCAGCACTGCGGCGTGCAAAGCGAGCATAAAGGCGGGCGAGAAACTGTCTTATGATAGTATGCGGGCGATAGTGGCTGGCTTGAGGAACGCGAAGCTACCTTTTACATGCCCGCATGGTAGACCAACAATGATCCGGCTCACAAAAAAGGAGATAGAGAAGAGGTTTAAGAGACGGTGATGAAAACATGTGTCGGAAATTCTTCAAGGAAAAGGTAGCAGTTTTTTCGTGGCTCTATTAGCATAGAACAAATTAAAATCAATTATTGACACAGATTAACACAACACTTTTTCTTTTTTACAAAAAGAAAACCTGTGCTAAAAGAAAAACACAAATGTTCTTTTGGTAAAGCTTTTCTTTTTAAGAAAAGGTTTGTGTAAATCCGTGTAAATCTGCGTCCCAGATTAAATTTATAGGTAGAAGTTATACATTATATACGATAAAAACTTAACCGAGCACACATGCAGGAGATTTATATCGTTAAGCTCACGTATCCTTCATAGAGCTTATAGTTATAAATTATGAACGTACTGTTTTATAGTAAAACGCTGATAAAATCACAATGAAACACGAAATGGGAATTGATAGGATATGCTTAAAAGCGGGCCTGGAAATACACCAGCAGCTCGATACGAAGACCAAATTATTCTGCAATTGCCCCACCTCATTGAGGGACAAGAAAGACTCGATAATATCCTTTAGCCGGCATCAGAGAGCGTCAAAGAGCGAAATTGGCAAGGTGGACGAAGCAGCACGTGTGGAAGAGCAATATAGCAGAACATTTATTTACAAGGGCTATGACAGCACATGTTTAGTGGAAAATGACGAAGAGCCACCGCGTGAATTGAACCGAGAAGCGATTGCGATCTCCTTAGAAGTCGCGCTGCTTCTGAACATGAACCCCATAGATGTGATACATACAATGCGCAAAATCGTTATAGATGGGTCTAATACCTGCGGGTTCCAGCGAACTGCATTAGTTGCAACCGGGGGTTTATTCTCGACAGAAGAGGGGCCTGTCCGGATAGATTCTCTTTGCCTAGAAGAAGATGCGGCACAGAAGATAGATGCAGAAGGCGAAGCCGTTGTTTATTCTTTAGACCGGTTGGGCATACCGCTTGTAGAGATATGCACCGCACCGGATATAAAAACGGCCGACCAGGCGATGAAAGTGGCAGAGCAATTAGGTATGATACTGCGCTCTACGGGCAATGTAAAGCGCGGATTAGGTACTATCAGGCAGGACATAAACGTCTCTATCGAAGGCGGTGCACGAGTGGAGATAAAGGGCGTTCAGAATCTGAGACTGATAGGCGAACTCGTGAGAAATGAAGTTGTGCGTCAGTCAAAGCTTATAAAGCTGAAATCGGAGTTAAATAAAAGGGATGCGAAAGTAGAACACGAAATAAAAGATTTAGCTGCAATATTCGGGGCCACCACCTCACGAGTGATAAAAAAAGCGGGTGGGGCGGTATTTGGCGTATGTCTGCGTGGTTTCTCGGGTGTGCTCGGAACGGAGATACAACCAGGGCGAAGATTTGGCACGGAATTGGCTGATTTCGCAATTAAGTTCGATGCGGGCTTGATGCATACCGATGAACTCCCTGCATATGGTATTACTGCGGAAGAGGTAGAAAAACTAAAAAGAACCTTTGACGCTACGGAAGATGACTGCGTAGTGATAGTAGCTGCAGATGGAGAACGTGCGACAAAAGCGCTGAAAGCAGTGTTGATGCGAGCGGAGGTGGCGATGCACGAAGTACCTAAGGAGACAAGAAGAGCATTGCCAAACGGAAGTAGTGCATATATGCGGCCTCTAGCAGGTGCTGCGAGGATGTACCCGGAAACCGATGTGCCACCGGTAGCGATAGAAGATAAGTGGTTGGGGGAGATAAGAACCAATCTTCCTGAGACCTTTGAACATCGGAAAGAGCGATATAAAGCTAAATTTGGGTTAAATGACGAACTCGCGGATAAAATATCGCGTAATTCCAATTTCGCGCTCTTTGAACATATAATGGACTCTTATGGCGACGTACCAGCAACTTTAGTGGTTAGGACGCTCACAGACACATTAGTAGAGTTCATGCAAGAAGGGCTAGAAGTGGAACCGTTGACCGACCTTCATTTCATGGATGTGTTCAAGCAACTCTCTGCGAATACGTTTGGAAAAGAGGCAGTACCGGATATTTTGAAATTCGTGGCGAATAAACCTGAGTTGAGCATAGCAACGGCAATCGATGAGATCGGGCTTAGGTCGGATACTGGCGTGGTAGAACAGCTTATAGAAAAAATAGTGAACTCAAAGAAGGAGTTCATACAAGAGAAGGGAGAAAGGGCTGTGGGACCGTTAATGGGCGTTGCAATGAAGGAATTGCGCGGGAAAGTGGATGGTGAGCTGATAAATAAACTATTGGTGGAGAAGATGAAAGAAGTTCTGGAGAATGGCTAAATTCCTTTTTTATCGCCCCTTTATCGAAAGCATCGTGAAGTATTGAGTTATCTCTGCTCCATATCCTTCTTATATACTACTGTTCTATACGGGAACGGTATCTCTACGCCTTCTCT
>JAYEJE010000206.1:0-7578 GCA_034660415.1 Methanobacteriota archaeon
GAGCGCTAAAAGCGGTGGAAAGTGAAGATATAGGTGTTACTGATTTTTTAACTGCTGATTTTGCGATTTCGGAGCCAAGACGAAGCATAGAAGACATCCTTGGATTTAGTCCTGCCTATGAAATAATAGGTGATATAGCGGTGCTTACAAGTGATGGTGACTCAATAACCAAAACAAATGAGCAACGCGTAGCGCATACGATACTGAACCTGCATAAAAACATTAAAGTGGTTGCCAAACGGATTTCACCAGTGGAAGGCGTATTCAGAAATAGGAAATTAAAGATACTCGCAGGTGAGAACCGGACAGAAACGATCCATAAGGAGAATGGCTGCCGATACAAGCTCGACCCGGAGAAGGTCTATTTTAATCCTAGCCTTGCCGGTGAACGAAATAGAGTGGCGATGCAAGCTGAGCGTAACAAAAACAAAAACGAGCTGATAATAGACATGTTTGCAGGTGTCGGCTCCTTCTCTATACAAATTGCTAAACGTGCACCTCAAAGCATCGTTACTGCAATTGACATCAATCCCGATGCAATACGGTATCTCCATGAAAATATGGAACTGAATGGTGTGCGAAACATAGAACCGATAGAAGGAGACGTAAGTGGGATCTACATGAAGTTCGAGAACAAGGCAAATCGGATAATCATGAACCTCCCGAAAAGCGCTTATATGTTCCTACGTGAAGCTCTGTGTATGCTCCATCCAGAAGGCGGGATGATCCATTTCTATGCTGTCGAGGCGTTTTACCCCGCGAAGGGGGGCAGGAAGAAGTCACTTGAGATGGCAATAGAGATAACAAAGGCGAAAGTTGCAGCAAAGCTAAAGGAACTTTGTGATGAGTTCCACTACCAGTCCTTAGAACTACAGGAAGTGAGGAAAGTGAAGCCTTATGCACCCTATGCGTATATAATCGGTGTAGATGCGGCTATCGCATCTGCTCAAAAATCGGTGGAGTTTTAAGCAGAGTATGCAAAATGGAAAGTGCAAAAGTTAAAGTTCAATAAATAGCAATAAGGAATGCTTTAAAATAAAAAGAGCTCTTCTACAGCTCTAGTATATAGGTAGTTCATCAGAAAATAGGGCTGTTTGCACCTCTTTCAGCACTTCGTATTTCATTTATCTTGAAACAGGCAGGCTTTTATATGTTTTGAATTAAATAATTTATTTTTTACTAAAAATGTCGAACATTTCTCCCGCATACGGGCTCTGATAACCGAAACATACTAAAAGATGAATAGGATTATGCGTTATTTGAAAGGAATTTTTCTCTTTTATGCACATATTCAAATTCTCTCCTGACCCATTCAGGCTTCAGTGCCTCCCGACCGAGGCAAATTATCACGAAATCCGCCTCGTCTTGGATCGCATTTGTTATCAGCGCGTTGATGCCTGTACTATCAGCTGTTCGTACTGTCTATCCACGCGGATATAGATTTGGACAGGTACGAGTGGATCGCACGGACAAGGGATTTATCTCGGTGAATAGGGCTCAAGAAGGCCTTCATCGAGTGCTTCCATGGACTAACCCGCAGTGACTAACGATACGCTCAGCAGCGCCGCGCTCCGCGGCGTCTGCTGAAGCAATTTGTCAGCGCTTACTTCTTTTTTTCGTTGTCTGACTTTTGGGAAACACTAAGAGAACCGTGAACTTCGGATTTAGCTGAGACGGTTCCAGAAAGTTTGAGTACAAGCCCGACAGGCTTGCCGTTTTCGTTGCGATTAATCTCAACAAGATTTGCCTGTTCTAATGCCGAGAGTATCATTTCATTCAGATGGCGCAATTCTTCAGCCGTTGTGCGAAGATCATTTGAGGCCTTCACGTAGTAGCAACGGGCAACAAGCCAAGTGACAAGAGCTCCAACTAGCACACCCAGGAAAGCCCGAACACACTCCATATTCAGAATTTCAATAAGAATCTCCATTTAAAATTTTATTGCTCTTTCTATATTATCGACCGAAACATCAAAATGTACTATTATTGGCATTTTTCATCTCCTTTATTATTTTTTCATCTGACGTTTACTTTTTATCTTTATTCTATTATTTCTCAAGTGTATGTGTATATAAATAATCGTAGTATTTTTGCATACCTTTATGACCGTCAGAAGTTTTTAAATTCACTCATCTCGATTCATACGTCCACATACGCCCTTCATTGCATAAAACAGGGGGCTTATCTTCTACCCCGGGGTCATTAAAACGTGAGTCCCACTAGGATCTATAGCGGAAGGTATTGGTCTATATCCTGGGCTCCGTGGAATACCCCGATGATATCTACGCGCTCACTGCCCTTGATCAAATATGCGATACGATAGTGCCCGTAGAGAAGTATACGGATATCCCCCTCTGGTTCTGATCTGTATTTGTACCCAACCTCTGGAAACTCGAGCAGAATCTGCGCACGTTGATAAATGCTAGATATGACCTTATCAGCGGCAGCAGGGTTGTCCTGTGCTATATAATCGTGTATGTCTTTGAGCCACCGCTCGGCCTCATCCGACCATATTATTTCTGCCATGATCGAATCCGCCGAGCCATCTCTTCGTTGGAAATAACCCTTCCGGTACGGGAGTCCGCCAGCCCGCGCTCAACCATGCGCTCGAAAGCAAGCTCGCGCATGATCTCCCCGTATGTTGCATCCTCCGGTTGCTCTTGAATGATTTCAGCCATTCGCACTTTTACAGATGACATTGTTCTTGTTCTCATTATAGTCGGACATTGCTTTTTATTACTCTATTATTTCTCAATTGTATATAAATAACCGTAGTAATTAGGCGTACCTCTTAAGACTATCGGAGACTTAAAAATTATTTAATTGTTTTCATAATGCCTTAGCAATTTCTTATGCCTTCCCGTTTTACTACACCCACTTAACCTCAATATTTCCTCTTTCATTTATACCACAAGAGACAATTTCCCTCGTATCAAATAAATATTTATTACGTTTGTATTCACGTAACTTTGATATCATAGCTTCACAGTCTGACGACACAAGATCATCCCATAGGACTGGATCGTGTTTTTCTATCTCACTTATCAAATCGTAGTATTGAGCTTTGCTTTGGAAATCATCACCAACAGCCTCTCTATTCCATGCTACTGTTGCAAGAAGCAATGCAACATGAAATGGCTCACTGGATGGAATCTCCTGTGGCTTTTTAAGAAGTTGCTTGGCCATTTCAATCATAACATCGGAAAGCTTTTTTTTGTTCATGTTCTTATTCTATTGGCATAACGTGGCGCTCACCAGACGCGCATCATTGGGCTCTTGCTTTGCCCTTCGCTTACAGTACTCGACTAAAGCAGGAAAATCCTCTTTATCACGAAGCTCAGCAGGTAGCTCCCACCCTTCAAAATCATAGAGGTCGTCTTTGTCGTATGACGTGGTTGCCTTCCTAAGGCTGTTAGGGAAGTCGATGATTTTAGAGTTGCCCTTCATTCTTTTTGATGCGATGCAGAACATTGTTTTTTATTACTCTATTATTTCTCAATTGTGTATAAATAACGGTATATAAAGGCAATTCAAAGTCCATCAGAGGATAATGCAACATTCAAAATACGCCTATTTTCTCCTTTATCACCGATATTTCGTGCTCTATACGTTCAAATCGCTCTTCCATATACGACTTCAAGTCCTCTCTTAAGCCTTTTACCTCACTTAAAGTTTCATCCTGTTTTTCCAGCAACGAATCTTGTTTTCCCAGCATCCTACCCGTGTCCTTCTTTATCGCCTTTTCCGTAGCAAGCATTTCCATGTCGATATTCACGAACTTGCCCATCTGAGCGAGCATAAAACCCTGTACAAATCGCTCTATTGGCTTAATCTTGCCTTCATACTCCTCTGTTTCTATATCTTCCACGTCTGCCCGTTCAGGTCTCCCCTGTTCTACGAACTCCACGAATTTAGCTACTTCTGCCTCGTCACCACCCACGAGAACCTCCACTGCTCTTTCTACGTTCCGGGCCTGGAATTCGGTAATGTCCAGTACTTCCGCATGCTCGTACAAAAACAATCGAAATCCTATATCATGAACAACATCCCCTTTTATTACTAATCGCCTTTTCATCTCTGAAAAAGATCCCCCATATTTATTTATGATACTTTTATCATTAAAGTTAATTCCTCTGGGATATCTGCATTAATCAACATATATACAAATGCGAAAGCTTTACCAAATAACACACTTCATCTATAAAATAGTATGAACAAAGAAGAAGCCAAAAAGCTCATCATTAATGCCCTAACCGCAGGCAGGCATGCCCTGTTTGAGCCGGAAGCGAAAGCTCTGGTATCTGCATGGGGCATACAGGTGCCCAAATCCGTCTTGACCAAAGGGCTAGAGGATGTAGCACTTAAATCAAAGCAGCTTACTCCTCCTCTTGTTCTCAAAGTGGTATCGCAAGACATTCTCCATAAAATGGAGTTCGGTGGGGTAATAACCGGTATAAATGATAGCGAAGAAGTGAGCACTGCCTTGAAAGAGATGAAGCGAACTCTTGCGGAAAATGCACCAAAGGCAAGGATAGCGGGGTTTCTTTTGGAGGAGACTGCCCCCACGGGGATAGAGCTGATAATAGGCGGCTTGAGGGACCCGCAATTTGGGCCTGCTGTTATGTTCGGCACAGGTGGCTTTGCCGTGGAACTCGTTGCGGATGTGAGCTTCCGGCTTGCACCACTGAACAGAGAAGAGGTTTTTGATATGATGCGAGAGGTGAAGAGCTACCCTCTCTTGACCGGGTTCAGGGGTTCGAAGCCCGTTGACATAGAGAAACTGGCATCCACCGTTATGAAGCTGTCTGACATCTTACTGGAGATAGAAGAGATAAAAGAAATAGAAATAAACCCACTTTTGGTTCATGAAGAAGGGGCGGTGGCTGTGGATGCAAGGGTGGTGTTACAATGACCGTATCTGCTAAAAAATCGGTGGATTTTTGAGCAGACAATGCAAAATGCAAAGTGCAAATTTCAAATATAATAACATAAGAGAATTAAGATGCAAGGGGTATAGTAGATGGAAGATATTTTTAGATTTGCGGATGAGTTAGGGCCAGCAAAGGTCATTCACGTTTATGAGCCTTCGGTGGGGTTGAAGGCAGTTCTAGTGGTGGACAACGTAGCCCGAGGACCGGCAATCGGCGGATTGCGCATAGCTCCTGACGTGAGTACGGAGGAGTGCTTCCGGCTGGCACGTGCTATGACCTTGAAGAACGCGGCTGCCGATCTGCCTCACGGAGGTGGCAAGTCGGTGATCTACGGCGATCCAAAGATGCCCACAAAAGAGAAAGAGACACAGATTCGGGCTTTGGCAAGTTCATTACGAGAAATACAAGAGTATATATTCGCGCCGGACATGGGCACCGATGAGGAATGCATGGCCTGGGTGAAGGATGAGATCGGTAGGGTAGTGGGATTGCCCAGCGACTTCGGTGGAATCCCCCTCGACGAGATCGGGGCGACGGGGTGGGGCCTCAGTCACGCCACAGAAGTTGCCCTTGAGTACTGCGACTTCGATATGGAAGGGGCTCGAGTCGTCGTTCAGGGCTTCGGTGCTGTGGGCAAACACACTGCTCGTTTCCTCACAGAAAAGGGAGCCATGCTGGTGGGTGTAGCGGATTCCCGGGGTACAATCTACAATCCCCTGGGGCTTGATGTTCTCGCATTGATCGAGTTGAAGACGGCGGGCAAGAGTGTGGCTGATTATCCGGACGGAAAGAAGCTCGACCGTGACGCGGTGATTAACATCGGATGCGATATTTGGATTCCCGCTGCGCAGTCCGATGTTATAGACGAGAATAACGTGAACCGCTTGAAAACTAAGCTGGTGGTCGAGGGTGCCAACATACCCATCACTGATGGTGCGGAAAAACACCTTCACGAAAACGGTGTGCTCTACGTTCCCGATTTCATCGCCAATGCGGGTGGAGTGATCTGTGCGGCTATGGAGTATCAAGGAGCCGACCAGTCGGCAGCATTTGAAGCTATTGAGGAAAAGCTGTGTCGCAATACCCGGCTGGTGCTAGAGGAGGCAGCAAGCAGAGGGATACTGCCTCGTGAAGCCGCCGTAGACCTCGCCCTACAGCGGCTGAAGAAATCCATGAGTTATAGACGCTGGTCGCTGTTTTCATCAGCTCCCGGATTCGTATAGTCAGCGATAACTGATGACATGACAGTCTTTTTAGAAACTCGTCAGGAGACCCCTAGTAGTTCTTTAAAATTTCACTTGGTTTCTTTTTTGAAGGTATATAAACTATAACTCTGCGTTCGCTCAGCATTAATTATTATAACCCTCCAGAAATATATCTAACTGATGCACCCGGACATCTTCAAAGATAACCCCCGCGATGTCGAAATTACGAAGGTGAATAAATAGGCGCCAAAATGTCCAAATTGTGGAATAAAAATGACATTCGTGTGGTATGAGTTTAGCAAGGGACCCCCGACAGAAAACGAAGTTTTTTGACTCGTGCATTGAGGCTAGTTCAAAATATTGAGCTTTTACGGGCACATTAGCCCAACTCGAAAGTAGTCACACCGAATATGCGATTCCGCGATATGTGCTGCGGCTCTTCATTCGTGTACATGCGTACCGTCCGGAACACAACACTCATTTTATGCCGTTCTGCAAGTGCCACCGCTTTCGGGTTGACTTCGGGTGTGTCGAAAAAGACGGGTTCTCCTGGTACATGGCTCTTCAACGCGCTAAAAAGATTCTCTGCTATATGCTCGTTATCAGCGAATAGAGGCCCAATCTTGTGCCCGATTTGGCACTTACGTATGACGCCGTAGCCTGCCAGGTGGCTATCTTCTATTACAGCCAATGTTGCACCTTCCGGCTGCTCAATCCAGCATTTGATAAATTGCGGTCTGTGCGCGGTGAAAATGCCGGCGTCATATTCGAGCAGTTCCTCGTATGGCACCTCTGACATCTCCACCACTCCTTCTGGCATTATCCCGCCACCCACACCCTCGTATCGTAGGTTGTGGTATGCAGCGCGAAAACCATGCCTCTTGTAGTTCGACTGCTGCGCCACCACGCCGTCCAGCCCAATGTTGTGGTCAGTCAGATATGCCATGCCAGCCTCCCATAACCGTGTGCCAATCCCAATACCACGGAATTTTGGCTTTACTATGTACAAGCCAATGAACCCGAATGAATCATCATAGGCTACCGCGGAAATACTACCCACAAGCTCGCCATCCAGCTCGGCCACGAAAAAACCGGCTGGGTCCGTAGCATAAAAACACGCACCATCATGGATACCAGGGTTCCAACCCTCTCCTGCTGCTAAATCAATGGTAAACGGGACCTCTTTTCTGGTCATTCTGCGTATGAGAAGTCGGTCGAGTATAGCGCGGTTATCAATTCGGTGTGCCAACATTTTTTCCCCCTTACTAATATATATACTGCTTCAGGAGTATTCTTCTTTTTGCATAGAGAAATATCTAATATATCGAGAAAGCATAATATCCTACTAAAATTAACTATTGACACTGATTAACACAAACCTTTTTGTAAGCAAAAAGCTTTACCAAAAAATATGATGAAACGAGCAATGCCGTTAAAAATAG
>JAYEJE010000207.1:0-7534 GCA_034660415.1 Methanobacteriota archaeon
ACAAGCGAGACACTAACTACCAAGAGAAGATAAAAAACAAGTAAAAGCTTCTTCATCCCTATTTCACCTCCCCCCCCAACTGTTTTATTCTGAAAGATAACACCGCCGGGCCTGGTGCCTCTCTTTTCATATCATTTATCTGTATACTATTTTCGTCATAAAATGCTTCTCGATGACTTCAAAAAGGGGCGACAATGAAATAGGCTCTAAAGGCCTATCTCCCTCATCAACATCCTTATATGCTTGCTTATCTCATGAAACTTTCGATGTCGTTTCGTGGGCCAATATGAGATCATAAACGTAATAGTTTTATCCAAAACCTTCACTTCTAACATCCTCCCCGCAGCCGCGGATAAAGCCATTCCTGTTTCTTCTGGGTTTTGCGCTTGCACATCCCACAGATTGCGCAGGATAAAAAATCGAAAAGCTTTTATACTCCAAAAATCGGTAATAGCTACATAGTGAAAGGAGAAAAGGAAGAATGGCTCAGGCGAAAATTGGTAATACCGTTAAGGTTCACTACACGGGCAAGTTTGGCGATGGTATGGTGTTTGATACTTCCATTGACGATGACCCACTGGAATTTAGAATAGGCGAAAGTCAGGTAATCCCCGGCTTTGAGGAGGCGGTAGTAGGAATGAATCCGGGCGAAACGAAAACCGTCAATATTCCGGTGGATAAAGCATACGGCCCACATCGTGATGATTTGGTACAGGTAGTAGATCGAAAGCAACTCCCGGCGAACTTGAAACCTGAGATCGGACAGCCGTTAGAAGGGCGTCAACCCGATGGTGAAATAGTTGTAGCCACTGTGACTGATGTCACGGAATCGCGCGTGACGTTAGATGCCAACCATCCGTTGGCTGGTAAAAGCCTTACTTTTGAAATTCAGCTCATAGAGATTGTCTAATAATGGTATGGCAAGAGGAGAAAGAGGAGCTTGGAAAAGAAATAACTCGCTTGCTATATGAGAAGGGGCTAATTAAAACCTGGTATCGCGATAATCCAGATGGTTGGACGCTCATTTCTGGCTTATGGAGCCCTTTCTACATACAATTAAGACCACTCGCTTCTTATCCGGAACTCTTACGAAGGGTGGGTTATGCACTCGGGAAAATAATCAAAGAGGAATGTAAAGCGGTAAATAAAGTGGTAGGCGTAGCAATGACGGGAATACCCATTGCCTGCACCTTGCATGGAGACTTACCCGCGCTATGGACGAGAAAGATAGGCGCTAGGTCCTTAGACGAATTCAAAAAAAACATTCGAAGTTATGGTGAACATACGTTGGTAGAGGGTGAGTTTGAAAATGGCGACCAGATAGCGGTTATTGATGATCTGGCGACAAAATTCGATTCCAAACTCGTTGCTATTGAGCAGATAAACTACGAAACGAAGAAGAGGGGTTTAAAAGTTGAATGTAATGATGTGGTTGTTTTGTTAGACCGCGAGCAAGGGGCTGCGGATGTGGCGAGACAGTATGGTATTTCTTTTCATTCCCTCATTCCATTTAAATCAAAGGGCGTAAAATGGCTAAAATCATCGCTATCCGGGATCGAATACGAGGTCATTACAGAATATCTACGTGACGATGAGAAATATCAGGATACTGAAGTTCAAATGGGGTTATATGAGTTGTGTTTTTAACTCTATAACCTACTCAAGCCCTTCCAAGCCATAATAAAATCGTTTCAACTTCGCTTTACCTCTCGTGAGCATGAAATTCGCCTTCTGTACAATATACGCTATATAGGTATCACTGCAAAATATCTCATTATCTTTACCCAGCGGGACATCCATTCTCTCCGTGCTCATTATCTCTACCATCACCTTTCCATTATCCTTTGAAATCGCTTTTATACCACTGTATTTAAAGCCTGATTCGATCGCTACCCTTAACAATGTCTTCGCCTTCTCTAAACCTCTGCACGAGACGTGCAATATCGGTGACTGCGATATTAGCCATATCTCCCCCTTTTTTGGTGTCTTTATCGCTTCTGATACTTCTTCCTTCGTTACCGCGCGATGCCACTTACCTATAAACTCCGCTTCCCTCTTCGCTCCTATCTCGGGAATGCAAATCAAAGCGACCCGTCCAGAGCAACTGCTAGTTGTATAGAAATCGTCGAGACGGTTTAGCACCACTATTATCTCTGCCACTTCTTCATCTGCGCCCCTTATACGCAACCGCTCAAGCGCCTTCTTCTTCTGCTCTTCAAATATAGTCATCATAGAACAGAAAAATTCCGAAACTTATTTATATTACCTCCTCGACTACCTATACTTATAGGATAATACATAAGCCAAAAAGAGCGAAAAATGATAGAACCAGAAGCAATGCTAACAATATTCTTGGCGACTGCGCTGTTAATCGTAGTCACGATAATCCTGGCCTTATACCGCGCTACTGTTGGTCCCGAGGTATACAATCGTGTGGCGGCGGTGAACGTGATAGGGACAAAAACAATCGTTCTCTTAGTGATTATAGGCTACATATTCGAAAGGCCTCTGTTCTTTGACATTTCACTTCTTTATGCTCTGTTAAATTTTATCGGTACATTAGCATTCGCGAAATATTTAGAGAGGGGTGAAGTATGGTCGAGCTAATCGAGACAATCTTACTAGCAGTTGTGGTATTATTTCTGGCTGCAGGCGTATTCTTTATGCTTGCAGGTGCAATAGGATTACTGAGATTGCCCGACTTCTACACGCGGCTTCATGCGACCGGGAAGTGCGACACGTTAGGTGAAGTCCTTATTATTTTCGGGTTGCTGTTATACCATATCTACTATTATAGCCCGGGAGCGGAACTCTCGGTGCAACTTGTACCAGTGAAGCTGCTGTTTTTAATTTGTTTCATTTTCCTCGCCAATCCAACGGCGACACATGCGATAATGAAAGCCGCTTATAATACCGGTGTGAAGCCATGGAAGAAAGGGGATAGGAGGATGTGAAGATGGGTGAAAAGAGTAGTGCTAAATCGGGAAAAGGATTTGGGATATTCGTAACGTTTTGTGTCCTGTTTCTGTTCTGGCTACTTCTATCAGGAATTCTCGATCCCATTCACGTCGGAGCGGGCATAATCTGCAGTGCAATTATCGCTTTTGTTTCCCATGACTTGCTGGTGACGCAAAAGTGGGATAAGATGCTTCGGAAATCCGGTAGATTCGTTATATATATCGTCTGGGAGTTGTGGCAGATAATACTCGCGAATTTCGATGTTGCATATCGCGTTCTGCACCCGAAGATGCCGATAGACCCGTCGGTAATAGAATTTGATACGTCTTTGAGGAGCGATCTCGCTATTGTTACTTTAGCTAATTCCATCACCCTGACCCCGGGAACGATAACGATAAATATAGAGCAGGAGAAGGGCAGGTTTCAGGTACATGCAATAGCGCAGAAGCCCGCGGATGCACTCCTAGTGGACAAGACGATGCAGGAGAAGGTAGCAAAGGTGTTTATGGAAGAGTGATAAAAAGAAGATGATATGGCAGCTTGATCTCGCACTGTTGTTTCTGATTGTGATAATTGCGATAGCCGCGATAACAGTGAGAGACCTCTTGAGTGCAATTATGCTCTTATGTGCTTATAGTTTCGTGATGGCTGTGGTTTGGGTGGAGATGCATTCAGTGGATGTTGCATTTACAGAGGCTGCTGTTGGTGCAGGGGCAACCACGGCATTTTTAATCGCTGCATTATCCAGGACTAAGAGGTGGGAGAAGAAATGAAATCAATGTCTATAGCGGCACTGCTATTTGTAATCTTTTTAGGTGCTCTTTTCGTATACGTAGCGGAGGATGTACCCGCTTTTGGCGATGCAAATTCCGCTCCTAACAGATATGTTTGGCTGTTCGATATGGATGCCGCGGGATTAGAGGATGATTTGAACCAGGGCAGTATTCCTGCGAGTTTCGGTGATAAATTAGAAGGGCGTGGGTTTCCGTTACCTTCCGGGGTAGCGAAGCTAAAAGAAGGTGAGTGGGATGCAGTTATCATTCCCGAGGAGAAGCATTACTATCCAAAGGAGCAGAAATATTACTTTATTGAGAAGAAAGGGGATAAACTGGATGTTTACCGGTATTCGCTTTACATTAGGTTTGTAGAGGAAGGAGAGCATGAGACTGAAGTGCCGAACATGGTAACGTATATTCTTGCTGATTACAGGGGCTATGATACACTTGGTGAAACCACCGTCATATTCACTGCCGGTGTGGCGGTCTTATTATTATTGAGGAGGAAGGAAAAGAGACCTGAATGAGCAATGCAAATACTTAAAGATCCATTATTGTTAAATTCTTTGTTCTGGAGGCAAAATGCACTATGAATTCGAAGACTAGTGGTATGGGTGGAGGTAAAGGTGGGGATGTCATTGTAGAGACAGTGGCAAGGCTAATGGTGCCATTTATCCAGTTATTTGGATTATATGTGATTATACATGGTGCCGGTGGGCCTGGGGGCGGATTCCAAGGTGGAGTTATAATCGCCTCGTCATTTATCTTATATGTTATCGCTGTGGGTATCGTTAAAGCGGGTAACCGATTTTCAGAGGCAAAAAATACCGTGTTTTTCAGTACTGGCGTGTATCTCTACGCTGGTGTAGGATTGCTATGTATAATCTGTGGTCTTGCTTTTTCTGCGCAGTTTCTCAATTATGGTTACCTTCCATTAACACACCATTTTGAGGAGAACCGAGCTTTGGGTATGGACCTCGTAGAAGTAGGAATCGGGATAACAGTGATGGCGGTAATCACATCTATATTCTTTAACCTTGTGTGGAAGAGAGAGGGAGAAGAAGTGGAGGGAGAAGACTAAAAATGATGGAATGGTTAATCGGGGAAATATTTGATAAATATAATTACTGGATTTCCATTGTGCTTATGCTCATCGGGTTCTATGCGATGATTGCAAAGGACAATCTGATAAAGAAGATCATCGGGTTGAACATATTTCAGACTGCTATATTCCTATTCTACATATCACTGGGTGATATAACAGGCGGAACCGAGCCAATCGTGGTCAGGGGTCATGAAGTCTTATATGTGAATCCTTTACCTCATGTGCTTATTCTGACAGCGATAGTGGTAGGAGTCGCCACAACTGCAGTTGCGCTCGCCCTCGTAATAAGGATGTATGAGACATATGGTACGATAGAAGAATCGGAGATAATAGAGAAGGAGCGAGAAGCGGGGATGTAGTGGTATCCCAAATCTAAATATTTGCATTTATGCGGTTTTTGCAAAAAGAGAGAGGAGAAAAAGAGAAAATGAACGAGAAGATATTGCTTGACGAGGAAGAGATCCCGAAGGCATGGTATAACATACAGGCGGACCTGCCTTCACCATTGGACCCGCCGATAAATCCTGCAACTATGGAGCCAATAAAGCCCGAGGATTTGGCGCCTATTTTCCCAATGGAATTGATAAAGCAGGAAATGAGTACAGAGCGATGGATCCCGATACCAGAAGAGGTAAGAGATGTTTACCGGCTATGGCGCCCCTCGCCGTTGTACAGGGCTCTTCGGTTAGAGAAGAAGTTGAAGACGCCAGCGAGGATTTATTATAAATGGGAAGGCGTTAGCCCGCCTGGCAGTCACAAGCCAAACACGGCAATTGCACAGGCCTATTATAATATGAAGGAGGGTATAGAACGGATAGCCACGGAAACGGGAGCGGGTCAGTGGGGTTCCGCACTTGCATTTGGTACTATGCTGTTCGGATTGAAGTGCACGGTATATATGGTTGGTGCAAGTTACGACCGTAAACCATACAGGAAGGTAATGATGGAGATGTGGAATGCCGAGTTGTACAGAAGCCCAAGCAAGAACACGGAATTTGGAAGGAAACTATTAGAAGAGGATCCGGATACACCAGGTAGTTTAGGTATTGCTATTTCAGAAGGTGTAGAGGATGCCGCGACACACGATGATACGCATTACGCTTTGGGTTCTGTTTTAAATCACGTTCTGTTACATCAATCAGTAATAGGATTGGAGGCGAAGAAGGCATTTGAGCAGATAGATGAATATCCGGATGTGATATACGGTTGTGTAGGCGGCGGCAGTAA
Organism: Methanobacteriota archaeon; assembly: GCA_034660415.1. Classification (GTDB taxonomy): domain Archaea; phylum Halobacteriota; class Syntropharchaeia; order Alkanophagales; family Methanospirareceae; genus Methanophaga. Next base: position 6,067 of record JAYEJE010000207.1, read on the forward strand.
TTTCTTTGGCTCTTGTTCCCCATTCGTAGCAGATAAGATACGGGGCGATAAGCCGGACTTAAAAGTAGTTGGATGTGAGCCAATGGCATGCCCAACACTGACCAAAGGGCTCTATCTATATGATTTTGGTGACTGTGCAGAGATGACACCGTTGTTGAAGATGTTCACGTTAGGGCATACGTTTGTCCCACCACCGATTCATGCAGGTGGGTTGAGATATCATGGTGATGCACCCTTACTGTGCAAGTTAGTTAAGGACGGCTGGATAGATGCAGTGGCATATCATCAAAACGAGGTATTCAAAGCAGCGAAATTATTTGCCGAGACGGAAGGGATAATAATAGCACCAGAGACGGCACACGAAGCGAATGCGGTGATAAATGAAGCGTTGAGATGCAAAGAAGAGGGCAAAGAGGAAGTGATATTCTTCAATAACAGCGGTCATGGGCATTTCGACATGGGATCATACGATGTGTTTCTTAGAGGGAAACTGGTGGATTACGAGTATCCCGCGGAGTTGGTGAAGCAGTCGTTGGCTAACGTGCCGAAGGTGTAAATAAAGTTGGTAACTTCTGGTTCTACGCATATACAATAAGAGAGCGAAAAGGGAAGAGGAAAGCGGATTGTGGATAGAAGGGAAGGTATTGGATAGGGATATTGCAGTATTCGAAGCAGGCATCAAATTAGGTGCTCTATACCATCAGTTTATAGGCACACCCGTGAGTACGGCAACAGCAGAAGAGTTGGGTACGGCGATTGAGAAGAGCGTATCGCTTCAGCCGTGGGTAAGCAGCGTGGAAGTGAAAATAGATAGAGAGAAGGTACGGGAGAACGAGAATGAGTGCCGATATTGTGAGTTACGTGGTGAAATGCTGGGCGTTAATGTCGTTGTCTTGTATGAAGAAGTGGAAGTGCATGCGCGGGTGAGATACGAAGAGGATATGGGTTATCCCTTGATGCGTGTAGAAAAAGTACTCATGAAGTAGTGCAGAAGTATCCAATCTTAGGAATAAAATCCTTCTTCCGCGATAACGTCTGTGGTATATGGCATTTGCCGTTCTGTACTACAACATCAAACGCCTTTTCAATTATACGCTTATCGCCTTTAACAAAGACCTCCTCCCCCTGCTCCAGCGGATTTGTAATGAGAAGAGCCACTAAATCGTATCCTTTTTCATCAAATAACGCCCCCATTTCTGACATAATAGCCGCTTCTTTAGCGTTTATCTCTTCTTTGTCTATTACCATTACTTGACTCACGGCAATTTTTTTATCACCCAGCGAATATTCTTTAAAATCATGAAGCAGGATCTCTTTTGCTGATTTTTCTTTTATGTTTATACTTGCCTTTAAGAGTTCTTTACCATATTTGTCTATTTCAATGTCTGCGATTAGAGCTAATTTACGTGCTACTTCTTTATCTTGATCCGTTGTTGTTGATAATGTCAGTATTAACGTATCAGATAGG
>JAYEJE010000208.1:0-7456 GCA_034660415.1 Methanobacteriota archaeon
GGTGCACCTCATCTTTACAATCCCAAGATGTCGTTCTAATATGTCCCGTTCTCTCTTGATGTCCAAGTGTATTATCGCATCAGCAAGAAACTCCTCCACACCATATTTACCATACTTTGTATCTCCTGGATACATTTCTGAGATTAAAAAACTTGTTAGCCCCGTTTCTCTTAGCCCTTCGAAGAAGAGATGTGCCTCTCTACGAGGGTTCTTAACGACGGTTAAAGAATATAACGCATTAAGTGGGTCTATTACTATCAAATCATAGTCCTCTCGCTTTAAGAGGTCGTCCAGGTAATACTTGACTTTTTTCATCGCATTAAGCTCAAATTTCATATCCAACTGGGTCGCAGTATCTATCATTTTATGGTTCACAATAGTCAATTTTTCGCTCTCTTCATTCATTCCCAGCGTTTCCATCTGCTGCTTCAAACTCTGTACCTCTTGTTCTAACGTTATATATAGTCCCTTCAAGTTACCCTTCACTGCGTTATTATATAAAATGCTGTATGCGAAGGAACTTTTCATACAGCCCGCAACACCACAAATTAACGAGATTGTTCCTTTTGGTATTCCGCCTTCTACTTGCTCATCCAATCTGTCTATATATGTCTTTATTCTTTCCATCGCATTTAACATAACCGTTTCATATAAATAAAAAAGTGAAATTATCCTTATAGTAATCCCCTGACAAAGGGCCGTATTAAGCCAGACATGGCATCGGGCAAGATGGCGGCGGAAGCAATAATCAATGAAAAGCCCTTAGTTTGGAGCACTTATCAGGCAGTGGACGGTTGTTAGCGAAAAGTTGTAGCGGGATTTGCTTTATTCACTTCATGAACTACCGACACTACAAAAAATGGAAAAGTTTTTATACGTATAATAATGTTTATATGTAGCAACATTGTTCACTTTCAGCAATAATGCTGAAAAATAGAATGGTAGTCATATAAAGAGAGAAGTGATGAGAAGATGGAAAAAGCCAGGATATTACTAGTTGAAGATGAAGCTATTACCGCTAAGGATATACATGATCGACTGCAAGATTTGAACTATGCTCCGGCTATCGCACTTTCAGGAGAACAGGCTATTAAACAGGCTGATGAGATAAAGCCTGACTTGGTACTGATGGATGTCGTCTTAAGGGGTATGGATGGCATAGAAGCTGCTGGGCAGATCCACGATCGTTTTGATATTCCTATTGTATATTTTTCTGCGTATATAGATGAAGAAAGGCTGCAAAAGGCAAAGGGTACAGAGCCATTTGGTTATATCATAAAACCTTATGAGGATAGTGAATTACGCCCCACCATTGAGATGGCGCTTCAAAGAGATAAGCTGGAGAAAGCGCTGCGGAAAAGTTTGGAATTCCGTTCAAACCTGCTGATTTGTTCCCCTAATCCTATTATAGTCATTAATCCAGACTCTTCAGTAAGATATGTGAATCCCGCACTGGAAAGGCTAACCGGGTTCTCTTCTGCCGAACTCATTGGCTGTGAGGCACCATACCCCTGGTGGACGCAAGAAACATTACGGAAAACACGTAGTGAGCTGGAGAACGCTATGCGTGATGGAGCACAGAAGCTTGTGGAGTTCTTTCAAAAGAAGAATGGGGAGCGATTTCGCGTTGAGATAACCGCTGCACCAATAATGAGCGGGGGTGAACTCAAATATTACTTAGCAAACTGGGTTGACATCACCGAGCGCAAGAAGAGGGAAGAAGAATTAGAAGCTCATCGCGAGCACATTAAATTAATAAATAAAATTCTGAGGCATGACATAATAAACGATTTAAGTGTTATCAATAGTGCATTGAGGCTTTATGGAAGATCAAAGGAAGAAGAACTTCTGGAAGAAGCATCTGTCTATGTCAATAAGAGTGTCGAATTAATAAACAGAATGAGAGAACTGGAGATTTTTATCTCTTCGCACCGCGGCTTAAAACTGTATCCCGTTACCGAAGTTCTAAAAGAAGTGTTGGCTAGTTATCCTGCCATCCCATTTAACATAGAAGGTGAGGGTCAGATTCTGGCTGATGAATCCTTGAATTCGATCATAGATAACATAATAAGCAATGCAGTAGTTCATGGGAAGACCGATAAAATTGATATAACGATAGGAGAGAGGGGCGAGTACTGTGAAATACGGATTGCCGATTATGGCGTTGGGATCTCGGAAGAAATAAAAGCGAAGATATTTGGAGAAGGTTTTGCATATGGAGAAACTGGTGGTACAGGTTTGGGATTGTATATAGTCAAGAAAGCGATGGAAACTTATGGCGGACACGTGCGTGTTGAGGATAACACACCAAGAGGGGCAGTTTTTGTTTTGGCATTAAGGAAGGTGCGGTGAGATACCATGAGCGCTTATTTACTATCAGGCTATGCTTATTAAGCAATAGTGCGTATTGTTTATCTTTTAATGTGTATAATATTTTAGTAATATTGGAGTATTAGCCGCGAAATAGTCAAAATATTTAGGAGCTTTTTCCAAAATGTCCGACGTGTTATTTATATATCCCAACGCACTTGAAATACCAGTTCATCCCAAGTTTGATAAATACGAAAGATTAATGCGGGATTTTGCTGAAGAGAAAGATTTAGTTGGGCTAGCGTGGGGTACTATGGTGCCACCTACGGCTATGTTATCACTGTCCGCTTTCCTAAAAGAAAATGGCATCTCTACAAGTTTTCTTGATTTTACTGTGGAATGTTTTTATGGGGGAAAAAAGGACAAAGTTTTGGTTTCTGCGTTAAGAAAAGAGAATCCTAAAGTAGTGGCTGTAAACGGTATGGAAGATTGTTTTCTTTCGGAACTCTACAATATTGCTCATATTGTAAAGGGGTATGATGAAAACATATATGTAGTAACCGGCGGTGTTAGTGCAACAACCAGAGACTCGGAAATACTTAGAAAGTCTGTTGTTGATTTTGTTATTAGGGGTGAAGGTGAAACCCCGCTTCTTACTCTTTCAAATGCTCTAATTCAAAATGAAGATTTTGAAAAAATCAGAGGAATATCATTTATGAAAGATGATAGAATTGTTCGAACAGATAATCAATCATTTATTGACTTGGAGACATTACCTTTTCCAGACAGGGATAGCTACCCCCTATCAAGGTTATATGCTCTAAATGGGGGTATAGATCTAGTATATGCAAGTAGAGGTTGCCCATTTAACTGCTCTTTCTGTAATGCTCCTGCGTTCTGGAAACGGCAATGGCGGGCTAGGGAACCAAAAGACATTGTTGAAGAACTTTCTATTCTTGGAGATTTAGGGGCGAAGATTGTCCATATTTATGACCTCAATTTCGGTATTAACAAAAGCTGGGTTAAGAATATTTGCAAAGAAATTAGGAGAGAAAAATTAGATATCATTTGGGATTGTGAACTTGCGTTAATTGACTTTAATATGTCCTTTTTGAAAACGTTATATGATGGAAACTGTCGAGGTGCTTTTTGTGGCATTGAAGCAGTTAGCCAGTCGGTACTGGATTCCGTTAATAAGAGTTATAAAAGTCAAGATTTAGTGAAATATCTAAATAATGCGAAGGATGCTGGCATTCACGTGGATGGAGGTTACGTTTTTGGGTTACCCGAAGATAATTTATCTGGAATGAGGACTATGACCAGACTGGCTTGTAGGTTGCTGGAAGAAGACTTAGTTGAGACTCCTGCACCTTTTTTGTTTGTACCATTTAAGGGCACCGAGATTGGTGAAAATCTTAAAAGACACGGTATTGAGATTGTCAACAATGATACCGATGAATGGCATTTTTTCCCACCCAATCCCATCGCATCAACAAAATATGCTAGTGCAGAAGAAGTCCATCGAGAGTGGCTTAACTGTATGATAAATATAAGTAATATATTAGAATGTAAATTATTTTAATCCTGTCCTCTATTAAAGACAGTATAGCCTAAATTTTGTTGAGCTTTTTCAAAAGCATTTCGATGAATCAATCTGTTGTAAACCTTCTCAAAAAATCTTTTTATGCCATATCTATGAACTACCAAAGAGATGCAAGAAAATAAATGCGATGTATTGGTGGTAGGAGCAGGCCCCGCAGGGTGCAGTGCGGCGAGGGTGGCAGCAGAAGCAGGCGCTCACACGATATTCATTGACAAGAAGAAAGAAATCGGTGTCCCTGTGCAGTGTGCTGAAGCTGTTGGAGAATACCTCATCCCCTATTTGCCTTACAACATACCAGAAGAGCAATTGATTTGGAAAATTGATGGAATGCTCTTTTGGGCTGAAGGCATTACCATCGAACGAAGCGGAGGAATATGGTCAGGTTATGCTATAAATCGGGAAAAATTTGATACCTGGCTTGCAGCCAATGCGGCAAAGTCAGGCGCCCAACTTCAGCTTGAGACAGAATTGATAGGTCTGGAATTTGGCGAAAAATACCATGTTACGAAAGCGATTGTGAAAACAGATGAGGTAGTGAGAGAGATCAAACCAAAAGTAGTTATTGCTGCGGATGGTGTACACTCAAAAGTCCTGAACAAATTGGGGTTTACTAATCTCAAAGATAAATGTGTTGAAGTTTTGAGTTTTGAACTGAATAACGTGGATTTATATAATCCAACATATGAGCAATTATATCTAGGCGATTTTGCACCAGGAGCATATGGATATATCTTCCCGTTGTCTAAAAGTCGGGCTAATGTCGGTGTTGGATCGTTATTTCGAACTGGAAAATTAGAGGATTGTTATGAAGAGTTTTTAGAAGTTCCAATTGTGAAGAAACAACTTAAAAATGGAAAAGAGGTAATGGAAAAGAGTGGCTGGGCACCAATACAATATCTCACTGATAAATGGAATTATGGAAATGTTTTGGTAGTAGGTGACGCTGCGAATCAGAACTTTAAGCCGTTCGTTGAGGGAGTCCTTCCCGGAATAATTTGTGGTAATATAGCAGGACAAACGGCTTCTGATTTCGTCTTTGGTAAAGCTGCACTGGATGACTATCCAAGCCAGGTTACGGATGAATTAGGCTCGTTTTTTTTAGAATCTGATCTAATCTTAAACGTTTTATACGAGCTAAGTAAATCACCAGATAAAAAAAACCATTTATTGCGACTCGGTATTTCGGCAGCCATCTTTTCTCCGCAAGAGATAGAAAAACTAAGAAAAATGGATTATGCCACTATAAAAAATAATGTTATCGAGGAATTTGAACAGAACCCAATCGAATAGAAATCTATTTAAATATACGGTATCAATATAGCGTAATATGGACGCTCCTTATTCTCGAGGCGTAATCAAGTTTGTAAATGATATACATAGGGTAGGAAATGGGAAACTTCTATTGGTTGCGCTGTCTTTCATGTTTTTAGCGAGTATCGTCAATAAAGCAGCGGCAATGCCATACTTAAACAACTTACACAATGTCCCCCTATTCATCCAATTTTTCGTTATATTCATGTCCATCTACCATTCAGCGATGTTTATACAGCTAAAAGAAATTCATAAAGTTTCCTCCTCCTCTATATGGGATAATCTGACAAGCGCAAATTTTTTGGGTATTCTATTAACAGTAGTCACAGCCTCATTGTTATACGCGCTTCACAGTGTTTCTAATGTAGGGCATCTTATTTTGGTTTTTGCTGCTGTTTTGGATGTCGTAACACATTATTTCGCAATCATAGTGCTCTATTATTTAATAACCCCGATTATAAAGAAAAAAATCAATATATTTGGAAAACAGTATCTTATTTATTATGTCTTTTTGGCGATAGTACTGTATTTCATTGCAAACATAGTGTATACTTTAAAGTATCCACTCTCAACGCATTTCACCATTCTGATTTTTTTTATTCTGTTTTCTATACTCATTATTATATACTATTCTTCTGCTTTGCTGTTCATCTCAAAGGGCTATGCAGAATTAGGATTCGTACGCAAGCCTTTTTTAATTGGTGGCATTGGTATGACATCATACCTAGTATCTGTCAGTCTTATAGTTTATTATATCGTCATTTATCTCACCCCAGCAACACAAAAGAATTTGTATTATAATATTTCTCTCTATTCAATTTTTTTCGTTTTTACTATTCTATATTTCTTCCGATTTATCATCGAATACCCCTCCCTACTCCAACCCAAATGGAAAACCCTGATGCCTTTTGACCTTCCAAAAGCTACCGCTACCATAACCCTCGCATTCTTAGCAGCTTCTCTCTACTTCACAGCAAAGGAATACCCTAATTTCATCATCTATCAAAACATTTCGTACATCCTCGTTGTCGCATTCTTACTGCCTTTCTTCCTTGCCGTCATATTTGTTTTCACATATCTAAAAACCATTTCAACCCGAATAAAATTGAGATACTGGGTATACCTGAAATATGGTCTATACATCCACTTAACCGTAACATTCTACGTCTTCGGCCTGATATTCCTCTCCTGGAACAATGCAACAAGCATCACGAAGATGCTATGTGCGTTGTTTGGACTTGCCACTTTCGCATTTTACCTGTTCTTTGCCCTGGACCTGCGTAAAATTATCGAAGTCCAGAATATCAAACCAACGTTCGATGGATTGGAGATCCTTCGATACACCGTATCCCTCAGCTCATGGTTCTTCCTCCTCTTCTTTGGGATTTCTTTCACTTATGGGAAGACATTCGCAGTTTTTGGTTTTGAACTCGTCTCATATCCGATTATCCTCTTCCTCATAGTTTTTTCCTTGGTTACTTTAGGGGTCTATTTACGCGTCACGCATATCGTCTTCGAGGAGATTAGGGGGAATATTATATGGGGCACGCTGACATACATTGCTACTTTTATCTCTTTTCTTCTGCTCTACCTTATCTACTCCTCTTTAAGCACCTACACGCAGCGCTTCCCTTTCCGCGATCTTTCCTTCATAGGATACTTCATCGTTATGCTATGCTGGATAGCGTCTATACTGACATTGAGGAGGGAACCTAAATACAAAGAAACCGGTGAAGAGGACATTGTAAGTCTTTTAAATTCTCGTGCACGCCACTTTTTGAGGACAGACTATCTTGAGGGTTTGTGGGAAACGGCAGTAGATAGCTATGTAGAAGAAGAAGAAACAGTAATTTGTTTTGATCCTTCGGGACGTGGATTCCACCTTGAAAATGCGGATGAGCCTACGAGGCATAAAATAGCCGTTTGGATACTCCTCGAGATGCATAAGCTACCGGATATGGAAAAAGTTGGGAGTGAGACCATAGAAGAAACGAAAGAGAAAATTGCGGTGATTCTTAAAGATAAGATGTTAATGCTCCCGGAAGATTTGCGATCCCAGTTTGATGTAGACGTGTATTACCCCCTGCTATATGAAAAGGTAGTTAATAAGCTGATAAGACACCTGGAAGCTTTCATTCCTTTCGCTGAGCAAAATGAGATTTTTAACAGGTTGAAGAGAAGAGATGAAAAATATGGGTGCATCCGTTTCGAGGGGGACGAAATAAGGATAAA
>JAYEJE010000209.1:0-7351 GCA_034660415.1 Methanobacteriota archaeon
ATGAGGCTTTTTCTGGTGCCAAAAGGTCAGAAAGAGGTTATACATTACGAACGGAAAGTAGGAAAGCGGAAAATATTTGGATTCCCGATTGAGTGGGTTTATTACATGCCAAAAGAGATTGACCTCGGTGAGTACATGGCGGGAAAGATGGACGTAGAAGAAGTATCAACAATTGATGATGTGGTCGCATATATGATCTTGCCGTGAGTTATCTTGGCACTCGCTAAGTCTGCGACAGAAACTCTATTGCACTGGTAGGGCAGTGGTCAACGCAAGCTCTACAAAACTCCGGAGGGTCAAAAGCTCTCTTACACTGCTTTACATCTAACAATCTAACTCTCCCTTCTTTTATCATTAACACCAACTCATCGTTATATCGCCCCCCTTTACCATATATCACCTCCTCGTTCATCCGGTTCTCCTCGCATACCACGACACAGATCCCACAACCTACACATTTCTCATCGTCTATTATCAATCCCATAAATTCATTCTCTGTAGCGGGAAAACCGTTTCGCAGTTCTTCTAAATTGGGCATGTTACTTTTATTGTTAAGTTATGTTAAGTGAAGTGAAGATAAAAAAGTTTCGTAAACTTTATATATTGTGGTTTCATTTTTAGTACTGACTAATGAAAAGAAAGAGTAAAGTGAAAGGATTAGGCACTGTACTTCACATTGTAGATAATAAATTGATTGTGAAGAGCGATGGGGTAAATGTAAAAAAGGTTATCAATTCCGTGGTTATTTCTGAAGATAAAAGGCAAATCGGAAGAGTTTATGATGTCTTTGGATCTGTTAATCGTCCTTATGTGAGTATAATGGCCTTTGAGAATATAAAAAAGGAAGGGCTGGAGAAGCTTGCTAATAAACGAATGTCTCTCCTCTGAGGCATAGAAGGTAAAAGGAAGATGCATGAAAACAGAGGGGCTGAAGAAGAAAACATTGAAGAGATAAAAAAATCTGAGGCTAATCGAGAATGGTTACATAGGCTTAGTGAACGTCAACGAAGAAAAAGGTTAAGTGCTGCAATTGGGAGACAGCGTTTAGTCGCGCAAGCGGAGATAGATAGGCTCTCATCACTCCTAACTATACCGGAAAAAACGCGGGAGAGTAGCTTGGAGATATATCGTAAAGCATGGGAAAATGATTTGATTCATGGACGTTCGATAGAAAAGATACTTGCTGCGTCTATGTACATGGCTTGTCGTAAACATAATGTGCCAAGAACGCTTGACGAAATAGAAAAAGTAACAAGGGTGGGGAGGAAGGATGTAATAAAGGCGTGTAAGTTATTGGCAAACCGACTGGGAATGAAGCTTGCTCCGATCTCTCCTCTGGAATATGTGGGTAGATTCTGCGTTAAATTAAATCTGACTGACTGCGCGGTTGAAAAGGCAAGGGAGATAGTGGAAAAGGCGTTAGAGCGAGATATGACAAGCGGGAGAGGTCCTACAGGTATAGCAGCATCGGCGATTTATATAGCTGCAATTTTATGCGACACAAAGAAGACACAAAAAGAGGTTGCTGAGGCTACTGGCGTCACTGAAGTGACCCTACGTGTACGGTACAAGGAGATGGCCGCTAAATTAGGGATAAAAGTGGAGTAAATGGGGTCATTTGAGTTAATACCTGCGATAGACTTGAGGGATGGCAGATGTGTTCAATTGAGACAGGGTAAAAAAGAAGACCAGATATTCGCTTCAGCCGAGAATCCGGTGGAAATCGCTAGGGGCTGGGTTATCCAGGGTGCAAGAAGATTACATGTAATAGATTTGGATGGTGCCTTTCAGGAAGAGAAGAACAATTTGGGGGTAATAAAGAAAATAGCTGACGCGGAAGGAGTACGAGAGAAAGCAAAGATTCAGGTGGGCGGTGGGATCAGGTCGTATGAAACTGCGGTTGAACTTCTTGAGACCGGAATAGATAGAATAATATTTGGGACGGTTGCGTTGAAATCACCCCATCTTATAGAGCAGGTTGCGAATGCGTTTTCGCCCGAGCGGGTAATGGTTGCATTGGATGCGAGAAAGGGTAAAGTGGCAATAGAGGGATGGCGAGAAGTAACGGGGGTAGATGCAACGGAAGCGGCGAAACAAGTAGAAAGAATAGGTGCAGGTAGTTTGCTGTTCACGAACATAGACGTTGAAGGTTTGATGGAAGGTGTAGATCAGGAGATTATAGCTGAGTTTGTTAGTTCTGTGAGCATTCCTGTGGTTATAGCAGGAGGGGTGAGCAGTGTGGAGGACATAGGGAAGATAAAAGCTGCGGGTGCGAGCGGGGTAGTGATGGGGAGTGCATTGTACAAAGGTAAAATAGATTTTAAGGAATTGTTACGCCGCCGACAGGGCTCGAACCTGTGACAATCCGGTTAACAGCCGGGCACTCTACCAACTGAGTTACGGCGGCAGGCACTTAGATGCACTAACTTTTATCTGCCTACTCATATTTAAACACTTTTTCCTTTAAAAACTACTTTCGTTCTAACACACGTTATTATTTAGCATATACCACACCGTCTTCTGGAGCGATCAAAAAATCCCTAACAATTCTGCCTTAGGCACTGTAGCTACGCAAACTACACTATCTGCTCCACCGTAATATATATAGTATCTCTCATATACCTCGCATGCGCCACAAGTGAATACAACATTAGGGACCTCACCTCGTATTTCATAATCCCTTTCCGGCTCGAGAATAGGCTCGGGATGCTGGTATAATAATTTCGAGGGCTCTTCCAGGCTGAGCATTGCCGCGCCCAATCTATACACCTTATCTTCGTCAACACCATGATACAGCAGCAACCAGCCTTTCTCGGTCTTTATTGGCTGTGCACCCGCACCAATCTTCTCACTTTCCCAACTCCCTTCTTCGCCATGTGCCATAATCTCTCGCTGCCCATACCACTCAATTAAGTCATCTGAATAAGCAATCCAGATACTCATATGCTCTCCAAGCATTGGTCTATGAAGGAGCACATATTTACCGCCTATCTTCTCTGGGAAGAGGACAGTATCTTTATTATTCATCTCTTCCCACTCTATTCTATATCTTTCCCATTGTACAAAATTCTCTGTGGCGGCTAAACCAATCCGTACCCCTCTCTCAGAATAAGCAGTATAAGTCATATAAAAAACGTTTTCGATCTTAACTACACGTGGGTCTTCACACCCACGTGGTTCCAATATCAGTTTCGGCGAGAAAACCGGTTTGTCAAAGCGGAAGAAGTCAAATCCATCTAGACTTACCGCATACCCTATCCTCGAAATACCATCGCGTCCCATAGCACGGTATAAGAGGTGAAATAAGCCTTTATCGTAAACCATCGCAGGATTAAAAACATTTTCGGATTCCCAATCGTTCTCGGGCTTTGGCTTCAATATCGGATTGCCTTCGTAACGCTTCAACTTCATTCAATTACAACCCCCGCCCTTTTAATACAGCAGTAAAAACGTCTATGTATATCTCTGCTATCTTCTCCGCAGACCTCATATGCGTGTACACCTCTTCCGATTCTATAAGATGTTTCGCTATCTTCTCATCTTCACAAAAGGCCGTCAACTTCCGACACATGTCTTCCGTATCTGTATAATACATCACTTCATCCTTCAATGGCTGGAAGTACTCGGATTGCTGTGGAATAAAGATCGGGCAACCAGCACCCATCACCTGGAAGATAGTAGCGGAGAGAAGCCGGAGGTATCTGTTCTGGTATTTATGGAAGATAACTGCATCCGAAGCAAATAGATACTCGTCAAACCGCTCATCAGATAAAGTGCCTTCTTCACGAACAATCATCCATGGCGGCGCCGACTCCTTCTCAAGCATCTCAAAGTCCGGTGGGATCACGAATAATAGAACCGCTTTTGGCATTAACCGCTCACACAAATAGCGCAGGTAAGGACGATATCCCCTCTGACAGAAGGTAAAGATTATTTTCTTATCCAATGGCAAATCCAGTCTTTTTCTACTTTCTTTCTTATCCCCACGCCTTATAGGGAAACAAGGAAAAGGGATGTACTCTGCGTCCGGATAGACATCCTTCAGGAACTCTTGCCGCTCATCGAAGTAAATCACCTTATCCCAGGGGAGCTGATAAAACCATGCTTCCTCCGGTAACTTATCTTCATGAACGATATGAACAGGAAAAGCTCGCTCTTTTATCATGGGGAAGATCATAGCAAGCTGTTCTACGGGAAGAGCCCTTAAGTCCTCCACTACGAAAATGTCAAATTCTGATGTCAGAATGGGTCTGGGGTCCAGGAAGTCTTTCCCGAAGCATCTTATTACATAACTCTCGTCTTTACCCGTAAATCTATCTCCCGCCAACTCATCTTTAAGAAAACTGAATACGGTCACTTTATGCCCTAGCTTCCGCCATGCATTCACCAGCGCTTTTGCATGCACCGCAGCACCAGTTTCGTCATTCCAAGCTGTCATCACTGCAATCTTCATCCATTTTCCTCCTCAACTATCTATTCCTGCCTATATATACAAATATCAATGAATTAAAAAGCACCATGTTTTATCTCCCCGTTCCTCTTTATTGCATTAAATATATTAGAACAGGGGGTATATATAGACAAATAGGGCATAAGAAACCATCCAAAAAGGTAGTTTTTAGTTTTCTATTGCTCGAATTTTACATTCCTATAATAAACCTATCACTCACACCCCTGTATACAATTCTAAATGCAGGCTCGCTATCTCAGCCCATGAGGTCGCTCTCCTATATCTTTCCGTTCTATCAAGTACATACTGCCTAAAATCGTTATCCGTAAAAATACGAATAGCTGTTTTTGCAATCCCAGATATATCGGCTGGAAGAACAAGAAGTTCGTCACAGATGCTCTTTAGCGATTCAAACTTCGGTATCCGAGATGCGATTACCGGCTTCTTTGCACCTATTGCGAGATGAAAAGGGCCAGAATCGGACAAGTCTTCCACATAATATGGAAACAGGACAACATCAGAGGCACCAAAGATATAGGGTATCTCATCGTCCGAAAAGAATCGGTTGGGGAATATCACGTTATCGCTAAGGTGAAGTTCTTTTATCCGTTTATAGAGATATTGCTCATAAGTTCTGTCTTTTTTTGATGCGCCTGGAGAAAGTCCACCCGCAATAAATAGATACGTATCTTCTACTTCTGCCCTTACCTCTTTGAGTACCTCAAGTCCAACATGCACACACTTATAGGGCTTAACGAAACCAAACATAAGCATTATCCTTCCTTCTTCGGGTAATTTCAACCGTGCCCTTGAACTCTTCTTATCTGCATTACTGAGTAATGTCCCGTGAGCGATGACATGGATCTTCTCAGATGGTATCCCAAGCCGCCCCAATACCGCTTTCTGCGACTCAAGATGGACAATAACCACATCTGCGAGTCCCGCAATTCTCTTAACGAAGTCCTCGTCCACCATACCCCGGTCACAGAATTGGCTTGGTCTAACGCAATGGATAGTTATTATTGTCCGCTTTTTAGATGCTTTCAATCGCTCGAGCAGTATAGGCAGTCTATCATCAAAGCTGTATATGGCGTATTCATGTTGAATATGGACTACCTCTGCGTCCATCGTATTGCTGATGATTGGTTCTACATAATCTTCATTCCTATCCCAACATGGTACCACTTCAAATCGCACCTGCCTGAATGGTGACGCATCCTTCTCGGCAACCACCTTCATTTCCAATTTGGGGCTCACTCTTTGAAGCCCGTGAATGAGATGGCCTGTATAAGTGGCTATTCCACACTGTTCTGGGTAGTAGGTAGATATGTGAGCAACTTTCATCTTTTAGTAAATAATAATAGCGTTTTAAGTTAAAAGAAAGTATTTGTTTAGCTCCTTTTTATAACCACAAGATTACACGGATTTCCACGAGAAAAAGAATAAAATCTCGTGGTTTTTTTATTTGGCTATACAAATACTAATATGTGATCACCGCTACTTGCTCCCCTTCCTCTATCCCTTCCTTATTCTCCTCTATCAAGACAAAGCCATTCGATTTCGTCATGCTGGATAAAATACCCGAGCCGCTCACCCTTATAGGCTCAACGTAGCACTCCTTATCGCTACAGGTCAGTTTCACACGCACAAAATCTGTTCTGCCAACAGCCGAAGGGATCTTTTTACTCGCTATTGCAAAGCTCATTGTACGTTTTTCATTCACGCCGTGCATCGCGTACAAAAAAGGCCTTACAAGCATTTCAAACGCAGCTATTGCCGCTACCGGATAACCAGGGAGAACAAATACCGGCTTATCTTTGATGATCCCGAAACCGGTTGGCTCGCCCGGTCGAATAGCAACACCATGAAACTTAATTTCACCTAACTCCGTTACTGCATCAGCTAAAAAATCGCGCTTGCCTACTGAGCTCCCACCGGTTGTTAGTAACCCGTCACAATCATCTAACCCTGAGCTTATTGCGCTCTTTATCGATTCGTAATCATCGCGCACTATACCTATTCTACGCGGGTCTGCGATTTTTTTTGTCGATGCCGCAAGTACATAACTATTCACATCTGCTATCCCACTTCCACCTGCAACTGAGGGATCCAAAAGCTCATCGCCTGTGGATATTATCCCAAGCTTTGCTCTTTTATACACCCGCACCGTACTTTTAAAAATGGATGCAAGCATACCGAGGTCATGAGCTCTTAACACGCGCCCTTCTTTCAGCACCACGTCCCCTCTCTTCACATCTTCGCCTATAAAAGAGACATTTTTACCCGGTGTGACAGGTCGAAAGATTTCTAAATCACTACCTCGTTCCTTTGTATACTCGAGCATAACGACTGCGTTACTGCCTTTTGGCACTGGCATCCCGGTCTGTATGGGAAAACACTCTCCAGCCCCTATTTCTACACGCTTATTCAGTATCCGTAAATGCACTGCTTTAGTTGGCGATGCGCCAAAAGAGTCTTCGCCTCTTATCGCATAACCGTCCATTGCAGCTCTATCAAAAGGTGGGCTATTTACTGGCGAGTGAACGTCTTCTGCTAAAACTCGGTTCAAAACATCGTCAAAGCCGATTTCTTCTAGTTCTGTCCTCTTTGCATACGCTAAAACCGTCCGTAATGCTTCTTCCACCGAAATGAGCGTACGAAAAAGTTTCATGGCATTCCTTTAATAGTTGATTCGCGCAATATTTAAATCTTACCTTTTTCCAACAACCTTTCTTTCAAAAAGAAAGCTTGAGCAAAGAAACAAGATTATTTTTGCTGCGCAAAAACAGCGTACATGCTTTTGGTGAAGTGTTACTTCACCAAAATAAACTTGTTTTGGATTAAACCTTTTTCTAAAAGGTTTGATGTTTCAATAAACCTTCTTTCTAAAGAAACATTCAT
>JAYEJE010000210.1:0-7348 GCA_034660415.1 Methanobacteriota archaeon
TCCATCGCTACACCCACCTTGACGCCATCAACCACCCGTAATCGTGATTTATGCTCTGCATCAGGAATCTCAAGCTCTGTCGCTTCAAGCACACTATCCTGGTCTATATTCGCCTCTACAAGCTTTGAAAAGCCGTTCAGGAGTGTGCAGTCAATTTCATGCGACATATAAAGTCCCAAGTGTCTTTCCGGGATTCGCATGGATTCATCCCGTGGTATAGCTCCGAATATATGCGTAATACCTCTTAAAGCATCTTCTAGTAGTTCCTTATGTCGGGTGCTACCTACTCGGTTCAAGATGACACCTGCAAGATTAAGCGAGGGGTCAAAGGTCTTGTACCCATGGACCAGAGCAGCAACGCTACCGGCTAACTTAGAAGCGTCAACAATAAGGACTACTGGGATGTCCAGAAGTTTTGCAAGATGTGATGTGCTCCCCGGTCCTCCTGTGGAAGAACCGTCGAAGAGACCCATAACGCCCTCAACTATGTTCACCTCCGATGCGTTCTTCCTGAATGAATGAACGACTGCGGAATTGGGCATCATGAAAGTGTCGAGGTTTCGTGACGCTTTCCCGGCAGCGAGAGTGTGCAAGCTCGTGTCTATGAAGTCCGGACCTACCTTGAACGGCTGGACATCGAATCCGTGACGACAGAAAGCTGAGATAAGCCCAAGGGTAACCGAAGTCTTGCCTACTCCACTGTGCGTTCCCGCAACTGCGAATGCTGAACTCATAGCTTGGTCCTAAATTTCACAATAACTGTTTAGTAGTAAAGAATAAAAGCTACGGCAATAAAATAAAAAGAGAGGAAAAGCTCACGGATAGTCTCTACTCCTCTCACCAGTCCTAACTCTTATCGCCTCTTCCACGGGCAGCACGAATATCTTACCATCGCCGAATTTATCAGTCCTCGCTGCGTCTGCTATCGCGTTGATTACAGCATCAGCAATCTCGTCCATCACGACCATCTCTATCTTTATCTTCGGTAGGGTATCAACATCCACGCTCCGCCCTCGGAACTGTAACGTGATACCTTTCTGCTCGCCTCTTCCCTTCACTTCTGTTATGGTCATGGCAACGCAACCCTTCTGTTCAAGGACCTTCTTAACCCGATCGAGCATTTCAGGGCGGATTATCGCTTCTATTTTCTTCATCATTAATCATACTCCCTCCTCTGTCTCATGCATACGCCTCTTCTCCATGCTGTGATATGTCCAGACCAACGTACTCCTCCTCTTCTGTAACACGTAAGCCGATGGTAGCATCAACGAGTTTTGCGAGTATGAGCGTGATTGTGAACGCATAGACTATTGCCGCCACAGCACCTATTATTTGTGCTATGAATTGACCGACGTTTCCGTAGATCAAACCCGTGTAGCCTCCTACCGCTGCGGTTGCGAATATGCCAGTAGCAATTGCACCCCACAACCCACCGACACCGTGTATTGCCCACGCATCGAGGCTCTCATCAAAGTTCTTCTTTATTCTGAAGAGCATTGCCTTGTAGCAGATCACTCCCGCCACAGCACCTATTACTAATGCGGACATTGGACCCACGAATCCCGCAGCCGGTGTTATTGCAACCAACCCTGCTACCGCACCACTTGCCATACCCAAAGAGCTTTGCTGACCGTGGTTCCAGCTTGCTGCCATCCAGCCGATAGCACCAGCCGCTGCGGATGTGTTCGTCACCACGAAAGCATTGGCGGCGAGTCCGTTAGCCGCTAAAGCACTTCCGCCGTTGAAGCCGAACCAGCCGAACCAGAGCAAAGCCACACCGAGCAGAGTCATCGGTATATTGTGAGGTCCCATCTGCTGCTCTCCGAATCCACGCCTCTTCCCTATGACAAGCACCACAGCTAAAGCCGAGAATCCTGAACATATGTGTACCACTGTCCCACCAGCGAAATCCAGTGCACCAAGCTGCGCAAGCCAGCCGCCGCCCCAGACCCAGTGAGCAATCGGGTCATAAACGAGTGTTGTCCACAACAACCCGAAGACTATGAAACCACTTATCTTCACCCGTTCTGCCATCGCACTGAAGCGAGTGCAATCATCGAAACAACGTTCTTGCCACGTACCATCCCTGCGTAGAACAGCCCTACGCCTGGCGTCATCAATACCACAAGGGCTGTTGAGGCAAGAATCCATGCGGTATCTCCACTATCCAACATTTTTGTCTTGTATCACCGATAGCACATTCTCTTGGACCTCTTTTAAGAGTATTTGAGAAAATCACATAAATAATCACAAAAGTTATGAAAAACATTTCTTTTGAACAAAATGAACTTTTTTATTTTTCTTTTAGCACAGGCTAAATTTTCTTTTTTCTAAAAAGAAAAAGTGTAAAGAAAGCTTTACCCAAGAAACGATTTTATTCATAGTATAAATCAATCATGGTAAAAAAAATATCGCGGATATAGAAAACGCACGGAAAGGACGAACAATACGAAAATATATCCGGAGATTAGACCAGGAAGGATTTATAATTAAAAAGGTAGAAGAAGGTAAGAGGCTTAAATACGTTTATACTGCGGTTCCTATTCAGGAAGCATGGAAGAAAGTAGAGGACAAATACAGAAAATCTTGGATGAGATTACCAGAGATCTGGAAATAAAGGCGGTATCCTTTTGACAGTTCACCTATTTGGGCATTTCACTAAAACCAAGATTAACACCTCGTTTAGCTCGTTATTTTTCCTCCACCTCTGTATTGGAACCAGGGACGCAATATTGTGGTTGACACTCAATTCCTACCTTTCTATTTACGAATATCTCTTCCAATCCTGAAAATTTCATGATTACTTTAAAGATTTTTTTGCCATGTTTCCACCGGTAGTAAGGATATGATAGTAAACCGCCGGCCATGACAATTTTATTTATTTCCGGTTTCCATGTGTTTATATCATAGCGACCGCATCTCGCAAGGATATCCCAGTGTAAATCGTCGAGATTCTTGAGGTCTTTATGTTTTTGCCTTTTCAAGATACACTCTTCTTCTGACGTGAAGAGAAGTGGAACATAAAGGATTTTAGCACCTTTGAGTCTATCGAGAAGAGTGATAGTAGCGAGTATATCCTCTTTCTGTTCCCCAGGCAAACCTAAAATTAAAATCGCTCATTTCAATCATTGATGCAGTCAGAACTATCGGCACACCACCATTCTCTGGCATTTTGTCATCAAATTTTGTATGAACTGAACTTTTCATTTCAACTATATCATATGAACATAACTATACATATATATGAATTATTTATAACATATATATACTATAAAATGTTTTTTTGATGCAGCGATGGAGAGGCTAAAATGAACCTAAAAGAATACTTCAAGATGCTGAGGGTCAAAGAATGGATAAAGTTCTATACTCTTATCCCGCTTATAGGAGCGATTTTAGCAGATGCTACGCCTTTTGTTCTTATTTTAGTCGGCACAATTTTCTTCTGTGTGATAGGCTATGGATTCATCATAAACAACTATTTCGACGTTGAAATAGACAAACGGAATACGAACAAAGTCAGGATGGGTAAAAATCCTCTTTCCGCGGGCAAAGTAACGAAAAAAGGAACTTTTGCGCTCATGACTGTGCTGTTCGTAATCCCAATCGCACTTTCATATTTTTTAACCTTAACAGGTCTTTTGTTCACGCTGTTGAGTATTCTTTTCCTCACGCACTATTCAGTAAAATACATAAGGCTCAAAGAAAGGTTTATTATTGATATAATAACTCATGGTATGATGTTTGGCTTGTTTCCCTTTTTAGCAGGGTTTACGCTGGCCGGGGGTAATTTAAATATGCTTACACTGTTGATTGCGTCTCTGTTTATGATAATCGGTTGCGAAGCGTTACTCACGCATCAAATAAATGATTATGTTGAAGATTTTGGGAATTCGAATACTACCGTTGTTAGAGTGGGTCTGAAGAGTGGTTGGGCTATGCTTGTCTTTTTTGTTCTGCTGTCCATTGCAAATTTAGAGCTAATTGCTCATTGTTCCGATATTGGAATGATGTTTTATGGCGGTGTGTTTGCATATTTAATTGTATATCCTCTCTATACATGTAGGGGTGAAATCAAAGGTGTTATCAATAATTATTCCTGCGCTGAATGAGGAAGAAAAAATCGAAGATTGTCTCAAATCGCTGGAAGAGCAGGATTTGGATAGGAGCGAGTATGAGATAATCGTTGTGGATGGAGATTCTACGGATATGACGAGGGTGATAGCTAGCATCCATGCGGATAAGGTTATTCTCCAGAAAAGCGAAGGAATTGGTGGTGCGAGGAGAGATGGCGTGGTGGTATCAAAAGGCGACATCTTAGTATTTACCGATGCCGATACGATTCACGATAAGTGCTGGTTGAGAATAATATCAGAAAATTTAGAGGAATATGACGTGAGTACTGGGCCTATTCTGTTTTATGACGGCAATTACAAATCAAATCTTCTGAGATTATGGAGAAAGATATATATCTTGTTCCACCTTTTCGATTTTTACTGGCTAATAGGCTCTAATATGGCGATTAGAAGAGATGGGTATCAGCTAATAGGAGGTCACCGGAATATCTCGCTCTTAGAAGACTTCGATATATCAGTGAAGACGTTCAAAGAGGGTGACATTTTCAGCAAATACGATAAGAATCAACGTGTATATACCTCTGCAAGGCGGCTCAACAATCTGTTCACCTATTTTTTGATTTACGCATACGGTCTTTACAATTATCATCGGGTTAAGAATTTTGGTGGTTTACTTGATTATCCCGCTTTCGATAGGATGGATTTAAAGACGATTCTAAATATCGCTGACATGCAAAAAATAAATAATCTCTATTCTAATTTACGTTCCCGTATAGGGAAAAACAAGATTAAATAAGTTATAAGAAATAGCAAAAAAATATAAAAAGGGTGAGGGAAATACCCTCACAAAGCTGCTTCGCCCGTCTCCCCTGTTCTAACTCGTATCACCTCCTCGACCGGCAGCACAAATATCTTGCCATCACCGATATTACCGGTGTAAGCGGTTTCTCGTATGATTTTCACTACCTTCGCAGTATCCTCGTCTCGGACGACCAGCTCTATCTTTGTCTTTGGAACAAATTCCCTTACGTATTCGTCACCTCGCCACATGAGCTTTGCACCTTTTTGTCTGCCTCGTCCTCGTATCTCGGAAACACTCATGCTCACTATATTCTCTACCTCTAACGCATTCTTCACATCGTCCAGCATCTCGAGTCTTATGATCGCCTCTATTTTCTTCATCCGCCTTTACCTCCTCTTTCCTGCTCGTTTTCTCCTATCTTATTACTCATACGTATTACTTTCGTCGGTCTAGCGGGTTCCGTGTACACGAAATCAGGGTACGTGACTATGCCGTGCTCGCTGATGTCAAGACCTGCAAGTTCCTCTTCTGGCGATACTCTTATGCCGATTGTCTGCTTGAGTACGTAGAATAGCAGGAAGCCCGTGCCGAAAGCCCATGCGAAGTTCACGATTACACTTATGAACTGACATCCAAAGAACCCTGCATTTCCGTAGAACAGTCCGCTAACAAATGGCTCCGCAGTGGTGTAATTGCCGTATGTACCATCTGCGAACAAGCCAAGCGCGATCAGTCCCCAGGTTCCGTTGAAACCGTGCACCGGTATTGCGCCAACGACATCATCCACTCCTTTTCGCTCAATGAACCAGAAGCCGTAGCAAACGATAAAGCCTGCCACTATTCCTATCACCACAGAAGCCCACGGAGCCACCCAAGCACAAGCTGCTGTTATCGCAACCAGACCAGCAACTGCGCCGTTAACGGTCATCACCACATCTGCTTTGCCGAACTTTTTCCAGGTGATGAACATCGCGGTCATTGCAGATGCAGCCGCAGCTAATGTCGTGTTCACTGCTATTACGGATATTCGCAGTTCGTGTGCCGAAAGCGTGCTGCCTGGATTGAAGCCGAACCAGCCGAACCACAGGATGAACGCGCCAAGCACTGCAAGCGAGATACTGTGCCCCGGTATTGGTATTGGCTTTCCTTCTTTAGTGTACCGGCCTATTCGCGGTCCCAACAATAAACATCCCGCGAGTGCGACATATCCGCCGACTGCGTGAACAACACCGGAACCTGCGAAGTCGAGTGCACCGTATCCGCCACCGAGTTTTGTCATGAAGTCCGCCGAACTCAGCCAGCCTCCACCCCAGAGCCAGTGCCCGTAGATGGGGTATATAAAAGCACAAATGACCACGCTATAGAGGACATAAGTGCTGAACTTCGGTCGCTCCGCAATTGCACCGCTTACAATTGTCGCTGCTGTTGCACAGAAAACCATCATGAAGAACTAGGTTAGAGCTGTGCCGACATCGTATGTGTCGCCTGCTAAGAAGAAACCATCCGTTCCGAAGAGCATATACGCGGAAGTGCCCATCATCAACGCAAAGCCAACGACAAAGAATGCAAGTGAACCCATAGAGAAGTCCACTAAATTCTTCATCAGCACGTTGGTAGTGTTCTTAGCCCTTGAAACGCCCGCTTCAAGCATTGCAAATCCCGGCTGCATGAACATCACCAGAAACCCACAGATTAAAATCCAAACATAATCCACAGGCGCACCCGGATCCTCTTCAAGCGTAGTTGCCCCTGTTGGGTCTCCCGCCATTACTGCAGGTATTAGTGCTATTATCATGCTCAACATCACGAGCATCATAGCCAACCGTCTCACTGATATTTCTCTTTTTCCTATTTCCATTTTTTTCCTCCTGCTCACACATTGCTTAATGACCCCTATTAGACTATTTGAGAACTCGGCACAAAGATTCACAAAAATTATGAAAGGTAAAAATCAAGAAAATAAATTATTGACACAGATTAACGCAGATTGACACAGATGATAAAGATCAACAATCTCAAACTTAAATAAATCCGCGTAAATCAGTGTAAATCAGTGTCTTTAATAGAAGGTAGTTATACTTTATATACAAATACAAAAACGAATAGATTAATGAGGATGAGATGAAAGCACCGGAAAGAATCACGATAGCTATGGACGAAGATACCTTCAGTATATTTAAGAAGATGAGGGATGATCTGGGAATATCACAAAGCGAGTTAATGCGAGAGGCATTAAAATTCTACAGCAAACATAAAACGCTATTTGAATCCATAGAAGATAAGAAGGTATATACCCATGCGGAGATGCTCTCGGCTGGCGAACATATCATATTGGACATTGACCATCTCTAAAATCCAGAGTAGTTTCCTCGCATAAATAGTTTAGTTCTATTTACCAAAACTTATGGAAGGCGTACTCCATACGAAATGTACCTTATATCAACATATCCTTTCTATCATCATAGTATGGTAG
>JAYEJE010000211.1:0-7312 GCA_034660415.1 Methanobacteriota archaeon
TGTTCCAATATTCTCCCTACAACGCTCTGGGACTTCTAAATCGGGATTTATGAAGCATATTTCAATTGCATCTTGAAAATCTCTACCTAAATATGCTATTGTATCTGCGAATCGTACAACACATCCCTCTAAGGTCATGGGAACATAATCTTGTTTCCCCTTTTTAATATCCTCTATCTCTTTATCTAATTTTTCCCAGTCTTTATCCCTATGGGGCTCTAATAATTGATTGTGGATCTCACCATTATGACATAAAATTCCATCGAGTACTTGTAGCGTTAGATCACAATCTTCGATCTTATCAAGGAATTGAACGCCTTGAACATTATGTAAAAATCTACCGAGTCCATGACTTTTACATAATCCTGACATAATAGACTCACCAAGATGACCAAATGGGACATGGCCAATATCATGTCCCAGTGAAACAGCCTCAATTAAGTCTTCGTTTAATTTAAGACTCCTTCCTATAGTTCGTGCAATCTTTGAAACTAGTTGGACATGAAGAACACGATGTGTAATATGATCATTATCCACTAAAAAAAATACTTGTGTTTTATCTATGTATCTTGAGTAAGCACGTGTATGTGCAATCCGATCAGCGTCTCTTGAATATTTAGCCCGAATATCATCGCTATATTTTCGCTTCCTTCTTAATCCATCGTCACTTTTAGAAGCAAATCCTGACAGACATTTATCTTCCCTATCCACAATATAAGACGTTATTTTTTCTTCTAAATCGCTCTTTATTTTCCTCTTATATTTATCCTTCATTAGATCACTTCATTACAGAAGAATTGATTTTGTATACCAAAAGAATCATGGCGGGGAATTTACTTCATCGTTTCCGCATCTTCTTCATGATTTTATCCATACGCATCTTACGCCAATCCTCTAAACCATTTATCCATTCTTCATGCTTTTTGAATATATATTCTTTTGCCTCCATCAATGTCTCCTGCGAATTACTCCATAGTACCATCCGGGGCACATAATCCTTGGTAGGTAAGTCGGTTCTTGGATCAAACGCATCTTCAGATTGCTCCTCCTGGCCTATTTCCAATCCGAACTTTTCCACAGCCTCGAATACTATACCTGTAGTTATACCACGAGGTATAGGTAGTGCATATTTCTCATCTTCCATTTTTTCTCTCCTTATCCAGCACCAGCACCATCTGCGGCACCCATATCCATACTCGCTTCCAGTTCCTGGGCATAACACTCAGCGCAAAGAATTCTTCCCTGTACTGCAATGAATTCACCTTCTTTCACCTCTTTACCACAACTTGAACAGATCGCTTCCTTTGGCCGCAGTTCATCAGCCCTTTCTGCCTCTCTCTCCTGCCACCTTTTTGTCCTCTCTCGTGGCGTCTCTTCTACTACTTGGGTCATTTTACTAACAACTAAAACTAATTAAGTCATTCTATATAAAGGTGAAGATAAAGATGAAAATAGTGCTCAGACGGACGCCGAAAAGATACTTCTTCGATTCACATCGAGCTTTAACGCCTGAGGAGACGCTGAGCGATGTCGAAGACCTAAAAGATAAGGTAGGAATAACGAAGGTAGAGAATATTACAGGGCGGGATAAGCTCGATATACCTATATGTTCTGCGAGCAGGCCGGGAGCAAAGGAAGGTGCCGTGTCGGTCCACGCCGGAAAAGGGCTTACAGATGAGCAATCGCGTGTATCGGTGCTCATGGAAGCAATAGAGCGATACTCCGCGGAAATAAAAGATGATGACCGGGCGGGATTCATGTTTGAATCATATAGTGAATGCGAAGGCGCAAAAGTGAACCCCACATCGCTAATATTGAGTGCTATTTCTAACGTTGGTCCGAAAACAAAGATAGAGTGGTGTGTCGGCTATGACCTACTGCGAGAAGAGGAGATTCTAGTGCCGGCAAATGCGGTATTTCATCCCTACATGTCTAATCGAGGTGGAAGACTATTTAGAAGCGATAGTAACGGCATAGCGTCTGGGAACAACTACGAAGAAGCTATCTTTCATGGTATAACCGAAGTGATAGAGCGTGACGCTTTAAGTTCGGTAGAGCTAAAGAAGGATGCAGGTGAGCGAATAGAACTCAGCGAAGAGGATGGTATGATCTACGAGTTAAAAGAGCGATTCGAGTCGGTGGGTGCAGTACCTCGATTCTGGTATATCCCATCAGACACGGGATTTACAACGGTTGCATTAGCTTTAGATGACATCTCCGAGGATCCTTCTTTACTCGTTTATGGCGCGGGGACACATAGCGATCCGAGAATAGCAACAATAAGAGCAATAACAGAAGCAGCGCAGTCGCGACTCATGCAGATAGTGAGTGGCGATGTAATGAAAACGCCATTTGTAATGAGTTATTCCGCAATGAAGCGATTGAATAAGCACTGGTATGAAGATAAGGAAGACGAAAAAGTGAAGTTGAACGAGCTTCCAGCTCTGGCGACTGATACAATAGATGGTGATATACTGCTTGCGCTTGATAAATTGAAGGAGCTCGTGGACCGTGTAATTGTGGTAGATTTAACGCGAGCTGAGATAGGTATTCCAGTTGTCAGGGTGATTATTCCTGGATTTGAAGTGTATGCGCGGAACTTGGAGAGGATAGGGCATAGGTACAAGTGAGTCTGCACAAAAATCGATGGTTTTTTGTGCAGACAATGCAAAATGCAAAATGCAAAGTGCAAATTCAACGGTGCTTTTGATTTCGCGGTGAAAACTTCCTTATCGCCTCCTCCAGTTCCTGGCGATATTCTAAATCGTCACGTTCGACCTCTCGCAGTATTTCCTCCCTTGTTTTCGATTTAGAAAGAGAAAGCCATGCGATTCTATCCTCTTCCTGGTCCTTTATGGTTCTTCTCCTGAAGCTGAGGTCAGGGTAAACGGTTATCCACGTTTCTTGTGGTGGTGGTGTAGGATATTCACGATAACAGCTTCTGCTAATTATAGCATTAGGGAGGTACTCAGCAGCGATTTTGTACGCTCGTTCCATATCTTCTATTGTTGGACGTTCTGTCACACGCTCAAACGCGAAGGTAGGTGCAAAGGGGTTTATCCTGAGTTTTATATTGCTATTCACGTTAGAAAGGAAAATAGCTATCTGTTCTATCTCATCCACGTCCACAATACCGGGCATATACACCGTTTGTATTAGCAGTTCCATCCCTGTATCGTTTAACATTCTCACGGCATTTAATACCGGTTTGTTCGACTTACCGGTATACCATATATGGATTTCGTCCGAGAAAGCTTTGATGTCTATATGGGCTTCTGTTAAACCCGCCTCCTTCAACTCTGCGGCATAATTACTATTTCCTTCACGTCCTATCTCATAACCATTGGACATTAGAATAATCTCCTCAAAGCCTTTTTCCTTTAAGCCGTTGACGAGCGTCAGGAGAAATTCCTTGTCAAGTGTGGGTTCACCACCGGTAATCATCGCTTTGGTAGGTAGCTTACCATAGTGTTTGAGGCATGCCTGTTCAGCGCGCTTTAGCGTCTCCTCCGGACTGAGCAAAGTCCCGCCACCATCACGTGCCGGTCTGAAACAGCCGCGGCAGCGGAAGTCACAACCGGTGAGCATGAACCAGATGCGGGGCTCTATATCAGAAAGCGTAAAATATTGTATGTTCCTTTTGCCCATTTTTTCTCTTAACCAGTTTATTATATTGGCTGCTAATAATAAAAGATTAGCAATCTCGTATTTGTGATGAAACTACACCTTTTTTATGCTATGCGCACAAACAAGAAATAGGTGAAAAAATATGGCAAAAATCACAGAAGAAGTGAAAGAAGTGGTAGGTAAATCGAAGGGTTTTGCTGTCGCTACTGCTACCAAAGAAGGAGAGCCAAATGTGGTGCCGCTTGCATTTGGGAAAGTTCTATCAGAGACGGAAGTGCTGCTGATGGATGTCTTTATGAAAAAGACGGAAGAGAATATAAAGGCAAATCCCAGGGTGGCTATTTCTGTCTGGGATATGGAGACTTATACAGGGTATCAGTTTAAAGGTAGTGCCCGAATAGAAACTTCGGGAAGTGTCTTTGACGATGGCGTTAATATGGTAAAATCTATGATGCCCTCGCTTAACCCAAAAGCTGCGGTTGTCGTTACGGTGGACTCCATCTATGTGACTTCTCCGGGACCCGATTTGGGTAAAAAGGTAGAATAAAAGAAATGAAGACATTTATGCTTTTAGTGGTGGCGGGTATAGTGCTATTAACCGTAACGATAGGAACAGTGGCAGGAGTTGGATCTTCGAGTGGGGGCAGCGACTGCCCTACTTGTAATTATGAGCCTACTTATGACTTCTTGATGGGCGACGATGGAGCCACCTGCTCTTCTTGTGGTGGTCCACGCCTATCGGATTTTTCGGTTCTATTTTCTGATGATATCCCAACTCGTCCTACAAATTGTGACTATGAGAATCCAAGTCTCATTGTCTATATGGACGAGCTTAGAAATAACAGTGATCCAAATGTTGTAATCGTGGATGTTCGCACTCCTGAGCAATATGCGGAGGGGCACATTCCGGGTGCAATAAATTTGGATTGGGCTAATTTCAGAAATGAAGAAGGCGTTTTTATCGGAGTTGAAAATGCAACGGGGATTTTAGGTGAGCATGGAATAAATGAGGAGAATGAAATAATCGTGTATTGCAGTAGTGCTACGGGCACGCAATGCCCGGCATCTTATTACGTGTTATGGACGCTCGAATATATCGGGCATGAGCACGTTTCGGTCCTGGATGGTGGGTTCAATGCATGGTGCCCTGCGTATGGATACACGCAGAACGTGACGACGAGAGCTCCTACTACTTATACAGCGGATGTGGTGGACGAGAGGTTTGCCGATACAGAGTGGGTTGAAAATAATCTTAATAACTCGGGAGTTCAGATAGTGGATGCAAGAACGACAGAAGACTACAAGGCGGGTCATATCAAAGGTGCAATAAACATAAACTACGAAAATCTGTTTAGAGATGGAGACCGGCTGAGAGGAGCGGATGGACTGGGGTTGTTTTTATCTCCAGTCGTGATCGCCGGATTGGATAAAAACAAGGACACAGTTGTGTATTGCGAATCCGGAGCGAGCGCGTCATTCTTGTATCTCGCACTGCGAATGATGGGTTATCAAGTGCGGAATTATGACGGGTCATGGAACGCATGGTGTGAAACACATCCGGAGCTAACGATACCGATTTCAAATGTGAGTGTAAATCCAAGTTCTGTATATAAAGGTGGTAGTGTAAAGATATATGCAGATGTAAAAATCAATTCTACTGAAATGAAGGACAAGCCAACGGGTACCCCACTTAATCCAAGTGGACGTAATCTACCTTATATTCCCGGTGCAGGTTGCGCGTTTTGTAGTGGTGTATCTGCTGTCCATACATCTGGTAGCATCGGTACTTCTTTTGTCCGTGGATACATATATGATGGCAATGGAACCAATGTTAAGATTGTCATTATGCGTTATGATAGTGGTGATAGGCGATATGTGGGGGAATGGGAGACAGACTCCGCAGCAGAGGGAATTTACCACGTGGATATTGTGGCATCTGATGGAGTATTAAGGGCAAAGGCAAAGGATGCGGCAACGTTTGAAGTGGTGGCAGATACTGCGGGTCCCTAATATTAGAAAGAAAATGCGATTAATAGTTCCACATCCTGGGCATTTTGAAGCGTTGAAGGAGATAATAGAGGTCAAAGAAGCGGAGGGCTTGAAGGAAGTAGACGAGGTTTTTATGGGTGGCTCCCCGGATGTGATGGGTAGTGGACGGGGAGTGTTGCATGCACCGCTTATTGAAGAGATAAGAGAACAGACCGAATATGCGCATCAACATGGCATAAAGATGAATGTGGTGATGAACTCAACATGTACTGGTGGGCATCACCTGACGTTCGAGGGCTATAAGATGTTTGAGTGGTACTTTGGGGAACTGAACAAAGCGGGTGTTGATGCAGTTACGATGGCAGAGCCATACCTGGTGGAGCTACTTCGTGAATTCCCAATGAAGATAGTTGTATCTGTTTTATCTTATGTTGATGCGCCACAGCGAGCGAAATTCTTTGAAGACCTCGGCGCTGATGTGATAACTGTGGACACGAACATAAACCGGCACTTTGATCTGTTAGAAGGGATAGTAAAGGCGGTGAACTGTGACGTACGGATAATAGTGAATGAAGGCTGCCTATATAGGTGCCCGTTTAGATACTCACATTACAATCTCGCCTCGCATCTTAGTAGTTTAAACCAGCCTCAGTCTCCGCTATTTGCACCCGACTATTATTTTGACAAGTGCATAGCCATCCGTCTGAGGAATCCGACACAGATGATAAAGTCCGGATGGATAAGACCAGAGGACGTAAAGGAATACGAAGCAATAGGTATTACGGACATCAAGCTTTCCGGTAGGACAAAGGCAGTGAATTGGATAATAAATTGTATGCGGATATATTCCAAGAGGTCGTACAAGGGTAACCTGCTTGAACTTCTTGATTGTCCTCAGATGCTCAGGTACATGTTTTACATAGATAATGAGAAGCTTGAGGGTGGTATCGAGCACTGGAAGAGCTGCAAAAAGATATGCAATGAATGTGGCTATTGTGATGCACTAACAAAGGATGCAGTAACCATTTTAAAATGAGAATCGAAGTAAACAAGAAAATAAATTATTTTATTGACACAGATTAACGCAGATTAATACAGATGATAAAGATCAACAATGTCAAACTTAAATCTACATATTTAATTTAGGTTAGGACGCAGATATACACGGATTTACACGGATTGTATTTGTATAGTTCAGTAAAAATTCCAAGCACAAAATTCAAATTTATAATTTTGGTTTTTGGTCATTATGATTTGTTTGAGATTTAGTGCTTGTAATTTGAGATTTTCGCTCCTAAGTATACAAATACAAATCTGATATATATAATATATGTCCACAAGGCATTGAGTATTAACTATGCTATGGCATTATTGAAGAATGAAGCCAAACTGGTGAAGAGATTGTGTGCGCGAGTAGAGGCAGAAGAAGAAAAGAGAAAGATACTGGATCTTGGGTGTGGCAGTGGAAAACTCGCAATATATTTGAGTGACGAGACGGGATATGATGTTACTGGGGTAGATCCCAGCAGCGAGCGAATAGAAAAAGCACGAGAGGAATCGTCTTCAGTCACGTTTGAGGTTCAGCCTGCGGAGGAGACGGCTTTTGCGGATAATACATTCGATGTAGTTGTATCGCTAAAGTCATGGCATGAAATGGTTAATCCAAAAGCGGCATTACGGGAATCCATGCGGCTGC
>JAYEJE010000212.1:0-7281 GCA_034660415.1 Methanobacteriota archaeon
AATGGTACATTGCAGCTTACAACAAGCTAACCTCCTTGATAGCTAAAGGCGAAGGGGATCTGGATTCACCAGCAACGCTACAAGCATACGAGGAATACAAAGCGGCGAAGGCCTGCTACGAGAGCAGGATCTCGGGAACAGAGCCATCACCTACTCCAACAACAACACCTAGTCCCACGCCAGCACCCACACCTGGAGCCTGTGATTGGACAGGCGCCTGGGAAACAGATTGGGGCAGGATGGAGCTTCAGCAAAATGGGAATAAGGTGAATGGGACTTATCCTTACGACCAAGGACGAATTCAAGGAACTGTGTCCGGACGCAATCTGACAGGCAGTTGGTCAGAATATCCATCCTATAGCCCACCTGGAGACGCAGGAGACATAGTGTTTATCATTTCCGAGGACTGCAGTTCATTCGATGGAAAGTGGCGGTATGGCACCTCTGGTGGATGGTCTGGCAGCTGGACCGGTGCACGGAAATCAACTGGATCGGGAACATCGTATCTGGAAGCCACACTCACACATTCAGGATTTGACTTTTCCGAAGGTACCACTGGTGAATCCCCCATCCGCGATGGGGAGGTCATTTACTGGCAGCCTGGCGCAGCAACTCATCCGGATTATCCTGATTATAGCGAGTACCTGTGGTGGAGGAACACCCGTCTGGATGATGTGAATCGCGCCAGCCAGACAAAGGATATGGGCGCAGTCGATATAGCCACAGTACGAGAGGTGCCTGCAGAATGGGACAAACCCCCTCTGATACCTCCTCTCCTGGTGGGGCATACAATCGTTGCAAAATGCTATGACGGCTATGTCAAGTTCCAGGTAATATCCGTTGATACCGCAGACGAGTCAGCTCGTGTCAAGTACTGGTACTCTCCTGATACGACATTCGCCGAAGGGTCACCAACACTTCAGCCCACCCCGGAGAAGACAGAGTTTGCTAAAGGTATAGCTACGCCAATGGGTTTTGCTTTTGATCCGGATGGTAGATTGTTCGTTGGCAATAGAGA
Source organism: Methanobacteriota archaeon (assembly GCA_034660415.1). Lineage (GTDB taxonomy): Archaea > Halobacteriota > Syntropharchaeia > Alkanophagales > Methanospirareceae > Methanophaga. Next base: position 1,019 of record JAYEJE010000212.1, read on the forward strand.
GCGTGGTGAGGTTTTCGGTCCCATAACTCGGGGTGATACCCCCCCACCTGTTTATGCCTCGGGGCTGGGAGCTGTGGCGGATATTGCCTTCGATGAAGCGGGTTATCTTTATGCTTGTAATGATTACTCAGGCAACATCTACAAAGTGCCTCCGGGTGGAGGTGAAGTCCATCCCTTTTTTACCGGAAGTACATTCGCTGGAGCCGAGCCCGATCCCAACTCGCTTAACATTGCACCACCTGCATTTAGTGGTTCTAAAGCTAAGCCCGGTGATTTGATAGTAATGGATCGTGACTATGGTAGCTATGCAAAGCGTCACATTGTTGCCATTTCACCAACAGGTGAGGTGACTTTATTAGCAGGGCCCGAAGAACTACCTGCTGTACCTTCTGACGGTGATTTTAGTCCAGATGGCAGGTTTTATGCGACCACTGAGGCAGGCACTATTTTTACGCTGGACGCAGATGGAGTCATTACAGAATTCGGAAAGTTCAATCTTAAAAGCATAAGCAGTCTTTCAATAAATCCGGTCAATGGCGATATATTCGTGGGTGGTGCAGATAAGATATTCAAAATCGATCCTCACACTAAAGATATTGTAGTTTTTGCTAAAGATTTTGGAGTAGTACCTTGGTGGTCTGCCTTATCAGTCAGCCCCGATGGCAAAACGCTTTATGTGGGAGATTCCAACGCGGACACTGTTTATACTATTTCTTTGTAGCACCTAATTGGAAACACCGGAGATAAAAGCACCTTAACAGGAACTGTTACTACGGCAAGCAAGACCGATGGCACAGAGATAAGCGTAAGCGATAGGGGCGGACCAATAATTACCTAACAATCAGTTCTGTAATTGATTTGTTGGACCGCCTCTTTTAGCTATAAACCCGCCATAATCCCTTTCACTTTCACCGCTACTTCCACTGCGGTATTACCGAATATCCGCACCATCGGCTCCTTCCCGACCGCACCGAGATCGTAAACCACATCAGGCGAGAACACCACGCTTGCTTCTCTTACACCCCAATCCATAGTCTTCGCGCCTGCGGGCTCTTTAGCACGATCAAATGACGAAACCGTCAACCCCAACTCTTCACATGCTTCTATCAGTTCTGACGCGTATTTCAGGTTAATCGCACTTCTTTTCGTTTTATCGTGCTTCATCATCGTTAATATCAATCTTGCAACGTGACTACTTACGCCAAAATCCACACAGCCTGCGTGTACACCCTCTTTCGCCGGGATTATCCTACCATCTACCGCAGCAACATCATGCTCGCTTTCCGCATCCGCTATTGCCATGCCTATGTTCGTTCCAACCTCAGGTATATGCTTCTTGAAATTCGGCGTTTCTTTCAGCATCGTAACAGCTTCCTTTACGTTCTCCAGCACGAAATACCTATCTGCGTCTTTACGTAAGCTTTGATTTACCACGATTAAATTAGGCAATTCTTCACCGCATAATATCGCATCATAAACAAACTTCTTTGCCGATGTAGCAGCATCGTGCAAATTAGTACCTTTCGCCAGTTCGGCAGCTAGAGCTGCGGAAAGGGTACATCCTGCACCATGCACTATCTTTCCCTGCTTTATCCTGCTCGTGCTTATCCGCTCGAATTCACCATCGTATATCAAATCAGTTGCCTTTCCGGCTGCTATTTCATGCTCTAAATGACCACCTTTTATTATTACTGCTGACGCGCCCATATCGTTTATTTTGAGGGCTGCTAATTTCGCATCTTCAATATCCCTTATCTCCAACCCGGAAATAAGACTCGCTTCGGGTACATTTGGCGTTACAACGGCGCAAATAGGAATAAGGAGTTTGATAAGCCTGTTTAAAGCGTTATCCTCTAACAATATCCCGCCTGCGCCTGCGCTCATCACGGGGTCCAGAACGAAAGGCACGTCATATCTTTTAAGCTTGGTGGCAGCCACCGCTATTATCTCCGCGGAATACAGCATACCTGTTTTTGCATAATCCACGGCTAGGTCGCGCATAATAGATTCTAGTTGCTGCTCCACGATTCCCACGGGTACTTCCTGTATCGCTTGCACGCCATAGGAATTTTGTGCTGTTATTGCTGTGAGTACTGATGTGCCGTGGACACCGAACGCAGAAAAGGTTTTTATATCTGCCTGTATTCCTGCGCCACCACTGCAATCCGAGCCCCCGATGGTCATTACTCTCTTCATTTTTGTTACTTTCTTTCAATGTAGTTCAAATCTTCTAACATTTTCGCCTCCTAGTTTTTATTTAGTTTAGCAGACCTATAATAATATATAAGAGGGAGTTTAGATAGATGAACAAAAAACTTTTTCGGTTGTTTCTTATTGTCCTCGTTCTGTCTGTTCTATTTGCCTTTGTTGCTTACGGCGGAGGAGCGGAAGAGGGTAAAAGAGTAATTTACGTGCTGAACTTAGAAGGAACGATCACAGAAGGCAGTACATTAAACGTAGTAGAAGGCTTTAACGAGGCTGAGGAAATCGGTGCTGACGCGGTACTGGTCGAACTCGATACGCCTGGTGGACTCGTTAGTTCCACGCTTGAAATAACCAAAGAGATAATGAATTCAAAAGTGCCGGTTATCACATATGTAACGCCGAAGGGCGCGATAGCAGCCTCTGCGGGATCTTTCATACTGGTCTCGAGCGATATCGCCGCGATGTCTCCCGGAACGACCACCGGATCCGCAATGCCTGTTGAAATCGGTCTCGAAGGTCGAAAACCGGCAGATAACAAAACAATTAACTTCTTCGCCGGGCATATGGAGAGCATAGCGGCTTCAAGAGGTAGAAACGCAACACAGGCAAAGCGTTTCGTCACCGAAAATGATGCATTAAATGAAACTACCGCTTTAGAGCGAGGGATTATTGACCTCATTGCAGAAGATGAAACCGAGCTCTTAAACAAAGTTGATGGAATGACCGTTAAAATAGGGGGTAAGAACCAGACTTTAGCGACAAAAAACGCTTCGCTATACGTTAAAAAAAAGACTGTACGTTCTTCATTGTTAGAATTGCTTAGCAACCCTCAGATAGCGCTTATTCTCTTAATGGTTGGCATATACGGACTGATTTTTGGGTTCATGTCTCCCGGGACATACGTGCCTGAGATGATAGGTGCGATCTGCCTGATTTTAGGGCTTTATGGTATGGGGCTCTTCGACGTCAATATGTTTGGTGTGCTTTTAATAATTATCGCGGTTATTTTATTCATTGCCGAGGCGCTTACACCCACCTTTGGAATACTCACCGTAGGGGGTGCGGTATGCTTGATAATAGGCGCTTTGATATTACCAAATGAGCCGTTACTATTTAATCCCGAATCGGAATGGTTTGAAGGGTTTTTACTAACGGTAATCGGAATTGCAGCGGCATCTGCCGCTTTTTTCTTTTTCGCCGTGGGTGCCGTTTTGGTAGCGAGAAGGAGAAAAGCAAAAGTAGGTGCGGAAGAGCTTATCGGGAAAATAACGAAGGCGGAAACTAAAATCGATGCAGACGCTGGCACGATAAAAACGAGAGGTGAAATCTGGAATGCGCGGACTTTAGACGGTGAAACGATAAATGAAAGCGAGAAAGTGGTTATTGTAGACCGCGAAGGGTTGACATTGATCGTTAAGAGGACATGATCAAAAAGAACAAACTAAAATCAATTATTGGCACAGATTAACACTGATTAACACAGAAAAAAATGGATCCGTGTAAATCTGCGTAAATCCGCGTCCTAAATTAAATGGGTAGCTAAAATTGTGAGGTGAAACAACAGATGCGTATTCTCCTGGGAGCACCGGTATGGTATGGCAACCGCCCATTTACGAGGACAATAGAAGAGCTTCACAAGCTCGAGCTGGATTATTTTGAGTTTTCACTCGATTATCCATTGCCCGATTGCATGGGTAAAACGGACAGGGGGGAGCTAAAGGATTTATTAACTGATTATGGCATGAAAATCGCTTTTCATTCTCCTCTTGATATTTCCGTGGCGCATCCGAGGGAAGAGTTAGCAGATGCGAGTATGACGATTTTAAAACGGTGTATGGATTTTTATACTGATTTGCAGCCACATTCGCTATACTACAATTTCCATTTGCATCCTCTGGTTTCCACGTATAAGCTTAAGGACGTGAGGGCAGAGATGAAAATAAAAGGTCTTAGAAGATGCGAAACAATAATGAGAATGGCTTCTGAGTTGGGTATAGTAGCAAGTGTGGAAAACGATTTGGTCCCTTTCAAATGGTCCGACCTGATACTCGAAGCTCTTTCCGCACCTGAGTTATATCTCACCTTCGATATAGGGCATGCGATAATGGCGGAACTGCACCGTTCGAGAACGAAAGGCAGCAATTATTTAGATTATATCGCGCAGTGGATAGAGAAGTGTGGTCCGAAAATACTAGTGGTGCATTTGCATGATTGCGCCCTTACCGAGAAGCAAGACCATTTATCAATAGGAAGGGGAGAGTTGGATTTCGATGCGATCTTCGACATGTTGAAAAGAACGGATTGTAAATACATAGTTATAGAGACTTTTTGGCGGAATAAGGATAAGGGGGAGATGAATTACGAAGAGCTGAAACGGAATGTGGATTTTTGTAGGAGTATGTTCTTTTAGCCCTTTTTATTGTATATAAAGTATAATTTCTACCTATAAATTTAATTTGTGACGCAGATTTACACAGATTTACACGGATTTAATTTCTTCTGCGTTAATCTGCGTTAATCTGTGTCAATAATTAATTTTAGTTGGATATTATGCTTTCTTGTACATCCGGAACCACAACTTTACAATCCTCATAAACCTCAAAGTAGTATCCTGCCCCAGGCTTTAGCGTTTCCGAGCTATCTAGATATTCCCACTCGCCGTCCTCATACATGAAGATAAACGCAGATACAAACCTATTCTGCACCGCATCATCAAATGTATATTCCTCGTAATCGACTGTAACATTCAGCGCGGCTATCTTCACCTCTTCTGTTGATGGAACACCTATCATGTTCCAACCCTTTGACAAGCTGAGTTCAAATGGCATTTCCACTGCTCGCCCGCTCAGATTCAAACTCGCTTGCTCTTCCATCTCAATCAAATATGCTTTCCCGGGCTCAATCGCCGTTAATGTCAAAGCTTCTGTATTATTCTTAAGGTGATATAACCAACACATATTCGCGGAATCGAAATAGAATACCGCAGAATACGGGACATCATCCAAAACCTGCTCCACATTGGACTCATAAAGCGCTACTGGACTTGAGAACGTGCTCCAACCTGCTGTTAGGTTCAGCTCCCAACATATCTTAGGCACGAAAACATAACTGATTTTAAATTCTCTTGCCTCGTTTAGCTTTGGCATCGGGTTCATTACAGGGAATCGAACTATCTTCTTGTCTTCTCTATCATCTTCGCCATGCCAAACAATTCCGTTCATCCCTCTAACAACTACATCCTCTGCCTCTATCGGCAACTCAAGCTCGCCTATCAATGATGGCCATGCACGCTCGTTTACTTTCCCAGCCACTACTGGCTGCTCATACCAATAGGTCCACTTAGTTGCAGATTCATCAAGTGGTGTTATCGTCATTGTAACTACATACTCATTATCATTCTCACAGTCGCGTGAGATTATCGCCTCATCTATTGGCTTCTCCGGTATCTTAGGTAGTAATGGCTTAAACATGGGATCGCCTAACAAAATAAACTGCTCTGACGTTTCATTTATCATTCCCGTAATTTCTTCTTCCCATCCCGGATACTCATTGAGCATATCCTCCGAATATGCAAGCTTTAACCGATAGAGATTTTTTGCATGCGTTAATGCTTTTCCTACCGACATATTACCATAAATCAAGCTTTGATAGAAGGCCTTACTGAAATCCTCTGTTATAAATATCCATGAAAGCGAGTTTGAGCTGATGTAATTCACACTACCCGCTTCTAAGAATGACATGGCAATTGAGCTATCCAAATCCAGTGGCTCGTAGAAGAGTTCATCACTCAAAGAATCATAATACCGGCCACCTTTTAACCTCCCTGAAAGGCATGAGTAGGCGTGCGTTGTTTGTGGTGCCAATCTAAGCATTTTTACATCTGTCGCATCTAAATAAGGTTCTAACCATGCCCATTGATTCAATCCCCAATCAGACTCCGAACCATGATGTAAAAAGAACACGATGTTCTTTCCATTGTTCATCTCCATCATTACTTCCGGACAATTTGCCTTCTCATAGACCTCAAAATCTACGGATAAGCCCGCGTCTTCCAGATA
>JAYEJE010000213.1:0-7267 GCA_034660415.1 Methanobacteriota archaeon
TCGGGTCATTGCTATGATAAACAATGAAAACTGGAGCTTGATGGGTACAGATCTAAAGGGTAAAATCTATGAAGGGCTGCTGGAGAAAAATGCAGAGGACGTAAAAAGTGGCGCAGGTCAGTATTTTACGCCTCGTGCACTTATCATGGCAATGGTCGAATGCATACATCCGGCACCCGGAAAAACGATCTGCGACCCTGCATGCGGAACCGGCGGCTTCTTTCTCGCATCATATGATTTCCTGTGCAACCCCGTGAATTACCGGTTGGATAAGGCGCAGAAAGAATTTCTCAAGGACCGAACATTTTCTGGTAATGAGATTGTTGCAAGTGCAAGAAGAATGTGCCTCATGAATATGTTCCTTCATAACATCGGCGAGATTGACGCTGAATCTCCCATCTCATCTGCGGATTCGCTCGTGTCTGATCCGGGTGCCCGATATGAATATGTACTGACCAATCCACCATTCGGCAAAAAAAGCAGCATGACCTTTACAACAGAAGAAGGGAAACAGGAAAAAGAAAACCTTGTTTATAACCGTCAGGATTTCTGGGCTACTACATCCAACAAGCAACTGAACTTCCTGCAGCATATCCATACACTACTTAAATCAGACGGGCACGCTGCCGTTGTTCTGCCGGACAATGTACTGTTTGAAGGCGGCGCCGGCGAAACAGTCCGTAAAAACATGCTTGCAACTACCGATTTGCATACAATATTACGGCTTTCGACCGGGATATTCTACAAACAGGGCGTAAAAGCGAATGTACTCTTTTTTGATAATAAACCCGCGAGTAAAGAGCCCTGGACAAAAGAGGTATGGATTTATGATTTCCGTACCAACGTCCATTTCACACTGAAAAAGAACCCGCTGAAATTTGAAGATATGACCGATTTTATCGCATGTTATAATCCTAAAAACAGATATAAAAGAAAAGAGACGTGGTCGAAAGACAATCCAAATGGACGCTGGAGAAAGTTTAGCTATGATGAGATCATTGCACGCGATAAAACGAATCTTGACATTTTCTGGGTAAAAGATGAAAGTCTGGCCGATTTAGATAACTTGCCGGATCCCGATATACTGGCAACTGAGATAATTGAAAATGTAGAAGCGGGGCTTGACAGTTTTAAAGCAATAGTTGAAACGATAAATGGCGAATGATAAGTTCCGGCGGTTGAAAGGTGGGCAAGTTTTAATTGTATGACAAGAAAGCATAATATCGGACGCAGATGAACGCAGATAATCCGGATTTTAAATATAATGAATTGACAGAGGCGATTATTAGAATCTTCTATCGAGTTTATAATAAACTGGGTTTATTATGGTTTTCTGAAAGAAAAGTTTCTCATATGGTCTGCGATTTCTTCAAGTTTGCTTATTTCTCCTTTCCTGAAACCTATAAAAATACCGCCAAACTTGCCTCCAACTAAAGTTCTCGTCTTTTCACCACTTTGAAGCACTTTAGTAAGTAAGGGATGAAGGATCTTCACCTTATCGCCCTTTTCTGTGATAATCAGTATTCCATTTTCAATTCCCACAATCCATGTAAATGTCTTTGTTTTAGGAGGAATTATGCTGTTGAGTTCAGGATGCTCGATGTCGAGATGCGTCACGGTAGCTCTTGAATAACCCTTTAGATGGATATAAACGCTTGCATTTGGCAGTTCTTCTGCGTTAAGGTAAACCTGTGCACTCAGCGGCAGTTTGCCTTCTCCCGGGCCGGTCATGGTTGTTAATTACTGAACTTTATCACATTTTAAATTTACCGCAGAGAACGCTGAGTTCGCAGAGAAAACTTGATATGTAAATTTACGGATTACTTTGGCTAGTGATTCTCAATTCGTAATTGAAGATACATCCTCTGCGTTCTCCGTGAACTCTGCGGTTAATCTGACAATGTCAAGAAATTTGGGTTAATAAGGGGGTAATATAGCTAATAGAGTATTGAAACTTGATTCCTATATTGTTCTCTCGTGAAAATCTGTGTAATCTTGTGGTTACAAAATAAATTATCACGACAGAAGTTCCGTCCAAAGCGGAGGAAGAATCTCAGCCGCCTTTCCACGAATTGACAAGGTAACCAAAGGAGTTAACCTATTTATCTATTAAGATAAGTTAAAATGAGTATACTGTAAGAAAATGAAAGAGCAGGGATCAATTGCAATAATACCAATAAAGGGGATGATTACATCAGAGGAATCGGCTTTTGGAGTCATGGCTGCATCTACTGTAATAATAAAAGATATAGAGGAAGCAGAGAATAAGAGGAAGATAAAAGCAGTAATATTCGAGATCAATTCTTCGGGTGGGACGCCATTTGCATCTAAAGAGATAGCAACATGTATAGCGAATATGGATAAGCCCGCGATAGCCTGGGTAAGAGAATATGCAGCTTCGGGCGCTTATTGGATTGCAAGCGCATGTGATGAAATTGTAGCCGATGAACTGAGCACAGTGGGTAGTATAGGCGCTATGAGTATAAGACCAGACATCGGCGAGTTAATGAAGAAATTTGGCATAGATATTGAGACGCTAAGAACAGGTAGCTATAAGGGTCTGGGGCTGCCATATGAGAAGCTGACAGAAGAAGAGAGAGAGCTGTTGAAGAAGGAATTGGACGAGATTCAGGATAATTTCCTGAACGCCGTAGCAAAGAACAGGAAATTAGATGATGCGAAAATGAAGGAGTTGTCCACGGCGAAGGTGTATTTAGGACGAGAAGCAAAAGAGATGGGCTTGATTGATCACCTCGGCGGGAAAGAACTGGCAATAAGGATAGCGAAGGAGCGTAGCGGGATACGAAAAGAGAAGATAGTAGATTATGGCGAGCGGAAGAGGAAAGGGCTTTTGAGAAGAGTGATGGAAGAGATGATGAAGTGAAATCTTTCTTAATTTTTTAACTATTAGATGATTATTATAGATTAAGAGATGACCGAAGAGGATCTAAAGAAGCAGGCAATGCAGTTCCGCGAATTGGTCGGTGATGATCTTTTCTGGTTCACCGTATCACAAAACGTCATGACGATGGAATCGGACAGACAGAAATTTGAGCAGTTGGCACTCGCGATCTTAGACTATTTCGACTGCGACCGGTGCTGCAAGTGCTGTCGCGAGATGCCGATACATCTAAATGATGCCGATTTAGAGCGGATTTACCCGCTTGACGGTGCTGCTGTCTTTGATAAGATGGACGAGAACGAGGTAGATAACTACCTGAAGACGCCATGCCCGTATTTAGACGGTGACACATGCACAATTTACGATGCACGACCCACATCATGCCGAATGTTCCCCTTTGTCGTTATTCGCCCGGTACCTACATTGCAATTATGCCCTATGGGGAAGCGGATATTCGACTCTTTTAAAGCTTTAGCACGCAAGTATGGTAAAAAGGATTTGAAGGTGGAATGGGAAGAAGGTGTTTCCGAAGCGACGTTGTATGATCACAAAGTAAACGCGGTAAAAAAAGCGGTCTATGTCGCGCTCCCTATACCTGTTCTGGAGAAGTTTTTAAAGTATCTGCGTGCGGAAAACAGATGATAAATTAATTATTGACACGGATTAACACAAACCTTTTTGCAAGCAAAAAGCTTTACCAAAAAATGCGGTGAAAAGATTAATGCCGTTAAAAATAGCCCAGCGAGTCCAACAAAGGGAAAAAATCAAATCCGTGTAAATCCGTGTAAATCTGCGTCCTAAATTAAATTCATTTATGGGTAGAAGTTATACTTTATTTACAATGAAAAATTAATCTACCAATCTAATTGCTCCTCTGGGACATACATCCACACAAGCTCTACAATTACTCCCGTTAGTATTATAACACCTGTTATAGTCTATTCTTGCTTTTTCTCCTACTGTTCTAATTGCATTTGCTTCGCACACCTCTACACATTCTCCACATCCTGTGCACAGTTTCTGTTCGACTACCGGAATTGACATTAACTTTTATCTTATCACACTCCTACTGCTTGTGCATCTCACATGCAGCTTTATCCGTAGCTTCGTGAAGCAAGCCGGCCTGAAAAGCACGTAATCTCCTATCGCCCATTGCCGGAACGCATATCTTCATACTATTACTCCCCCTTTTAATACCCCTGCTCCGCCAGATGCTACAATAGCGTCATTAGGCATCGTTTCGATCGCCATCGTATCAGGAACTACGAACACGAAGTACGAGCATCTTCCAAATCGCGGGTCCACCTGTGCATTCAAGTCGCCCGCAGTCGCTGTTACACATACAAGCATCTTGTTTTAAAAAACTTTACTATATGAATATATATTCATAATACCTGCTATTCCTTTTGGATAGCAAGAAAAAATCGAAAATCTTTTATACGCTGCTACTCGATAGTGCACTGATTCCTTATGTCGCTTAGTGAAATATTGGACGATATAATATCTAAGGAAGTTTACAAAGCTGAGAAAGTAGAAGCTGAACTATACTATGCTTTTTTTAAATTACCAAAGGACACTATAGCTAAGATAGAATCAGATAAAGAGTTTAGGGAGAAATATAAAGAAAAAATAGGTGACGAATTTCAAAAACAAGGTTACGATGATTTAGAAGTACTTGAGATCAACCCATCATCAAATACCATAAAAGTTAGATATACAGGATATTATAGTGGCACAAAACAATATCCCGAAATCCATTTAAAAACTCTTTTAGTCTTTTATGAAGAAAGGGGTAATGATATACGAGCTCCAGAGGTTTTCGATGAAATTGTAGAGATGGCAAGATGGGACTTAGACGAAAAGGATAAAAAAGAAAAGGAGGAAAGACTCTATCATTTCGCTACTCTGTTTAAAGAAGCTATTTATTAGCAGTGCCGTAATTGTCGAAATCTCCATTGAAATCACTATACGAAATGGATAAATATATAATAGAACGTAATGTATTATAGTATCTGTGCTATTATGAAAATGAACCGCAAGATTATGCCCCCTACCTATTTTATGGTTTTATTAGTGTTATCCGTAGTATTGTATTTTGTTTTCCCAATTCAAAAGTTAATTCCCCCACCATACACGTATTTGGGCATTTTATTAATTCCTTTTGGATTCGTACTGAATCTTAGGGCGGATGCGTTATTCAAAAAGAGTAAAACAACGGTAAAACCACATGAAACACCAACATCACTTGAAATTTTAGGTCCTTTTCGTATTAGTCGCCATCCCATGTATTTGGGCATGGCCTCAATTTTATTAGGTGTGGCGATTGTTTCGGGGTCTTTATTATCCTTCCTATTTCCTATAGTTTTTGTACTTTTAATGGAACTACTCTTTATTCCGATAGAGGAGAAGAACCTTGAGCAAGTATTTGGAACAGAATATGGGGATTATAAAAAGAAAGTCAGACGTTGGATTTAATTTAGATATATTTATTTTATAAAACAATTAATTAACAAATTAGTTATAGAGTAAGTGATAGAAAATGCGATTAATAATTCCGCACCCCGGGCATTTCTCCGCTTTGAAAGAGATAATAGCAGATAAAGAATCCAAGGGTCTGAAAGATGTATGGGAGGTCTACATGGCCGGCTCGCCGGAAGTGATGGGGAGCGGAAGAGCGACACTGTATGCACCGCTAATCGAGGATATAAAAGAGCAAACCGCATATGCGCATCAGCACAATGTAAAGCTAAATATCGCTATGAATGCATCTTGCTTTGGTGGTTATCATCTAACGTTTGAAGGCTATAAGGTCTTCAAATGGTATTTCAACGAGCTTAATAAGGCAGGCGTTGATGGCGTTACGGTGGCCGAGCCGTATCTCGTAGAGCTTTTGCGTGATTCCCCGATGGAAACGGTAATCTCATGCGTGGCGCATGTCGATTCGCCGCAACGTGCTGAATTCTTCGAGGATCTTGGCGCTGATGCGATCACAGTGGATACAAACATAAACCGGAACTTTGAGGTCTTAGAAGCAATAACGAAAGCGGTTAACTGTGACATCAGGGTAATAGTGAATGAAGGCTGTCTTTATAAGTGCCCATTTCGGCATGCACATTTTAACCTCTTCTCGCACATAACCGCGTCATCCCTGAATGCTCGAGCCCAGCCCCTGAACACTTTTGGCGACTACTACTTTGACAAGTGCATTTCTATCCGGGTAAGGGACCCCGCGCAGATTATAAGGTCGCCGTGGATAAGACCGGAAGACATGAAGGAATATGAAGCGATAGGCGTAAGCGATTTTAAGATTTCTGGTAGAGCGAATGCGGTGAACTGGATAATAAATTGCATGGAGGCATATTCGCAGGGCACGTTCGACGGTAACCTGCTTGAACTCCTCGATTGCCCATCGGAACTCCGTTATATGTTCCAGCTAGATAATAAACTCCTGGACGGCAGTATAAAGCAATGGAAGAACTGCAAAAAGATATGTAATGAATGTCACTACTGCGATGAACTAACAAACAAGGTGTTGAGAGTGATAGAAAAATGAAAGAAGAAATAAGTGAAGGCAGACGGAAGCTCGAGAAGGAACTGCGGGCTTTAGTAGGGAACATATTCGTGCCGGAAGCGAAGGTATTTGGGATGGTTTGTGGCTGCGTAGGTTTCGCAGTGGATCTGAGAGGATTGCATGGTGATGATGTGGCGGTGTTCAAGGATAAGATAAATGCGATCTTGGAAGAGATAAGTCTCTCGGTTGGTGTAAAGCCGGAGTTCATGTATGCGAGGAAGCTACCAGGGAGCGAAGAAGTGGTCACGCTTACTTCGCGTGAATTATGCGAGCGATGCAAAAGCGAGTTCGCAGGCTCGAAAGCAGCTCCAAGACCTGATATAGTAGTACTAAAGAAGAAGCGGTGATAAACAAAAACAAAATATAGAAAAGTTTTTAAAGGGGTAAAAAAGAACGTTTAATCATAACAGCAAAAACTTCACTTTTATGTGCTAGGGACGTACAAATTACGTTGTTTGTCCATTACAAAGATATTACTATAAGCAAAGAAGGAGGGGGAAAAGAGCGCGATGGGAGAAGAGAAAGAGCTATTTATAAAAGTTCGAGGCGTGAATAAGCAATTCGAGGGTAAAACTGTATTGAAGGACGTAAATCTAGATATAAAAGAGATGGAGCCTTTAGGTTTGCTCGGTAAGAGTGGCGCCGGGAAATCTGTCTTACTCCGTATGCTCCGAGGCACAGAAGAATATGCGCCGGATAGTGGTGAGATAATTTTCAGGTTGGCGTATTGCCCTTCCTGTACGTGGATGGAGGGCCCAAGCAGGGTAGGCGAGAAGTGTCCGAAATGTGGTGCC